>NZ_JBHWBW010000265.1:0-4438 GCF_042735675.1 Kitasatospora sp. NPDC059571 | reverse complement strand
GGGGGCCCCGTCGAGGGCGCGCCGGGCGCGCGCGCGCGCCCCGACGCCCCCCCCGGCGGGGTCGGCAGCGGGTCCGGACCGTCGACGCGCAGGTGTGCGTCCCTCCCGCGGCCGGCGAGCCAGGCGAGGAGTGCGTGTCCGGGGCCGGTGACGGCGGGGCCGGTCCGGGCGGGGGCCCACGCCCGGCCGAGATCGGCGGCCTCGATGCGGGCGACGGGGAAGCCGCGTGCGGTCAGGGCGGCGATCGTCTCGTCCAGCGTCCGGCGGACGTAGCCGGCCGGCCAGTCGGTGGCGGCGTACCCGAGGTCCAGGTCGACGTGGTGGCTCTCGAGTTCGCGCCGCGCGCGGTGCAGGGTGTACCAGGCCGGGTGCCGCCACCCGGCGAGGGCGGTGACCAGGACGGTCCGGCGTTCGGCGGGCAGGGCCGCCGCGTCACCGATCAGCCCGTCCAGGCTGCGGCACAGGTCGGCGGTGAGGTCGGCGGCGGCGCGTCCCGCGCCCTCGCGCAGCGCGCGGTCCAGACCGGCGGCGTCGGCCCGCGGCTCGGGTTCGGTCCCGGTGCGCGCCAGGGCCAGCAGCCACCGGTAGACGTCGGCACTGCGGGCGAGGTGCGTGATCACGTGTCCGCGGCTCCAGCCGGTGAGCAGGGACGGCTGCCGGGCCTGCGCATCGGTCAGTGCGTCGAGGGTGTCGCGGAGGCGCTCGGCCGAGGCCCGGACGTCGTCGAGGAGGGCGGTGTACCCGCCGGGGCCGAGGTCGGTCATGTCCGTCACGTCTCGCAACTCTACGGGCGGCCGGCGGGCCCGCACCGGACGGGACGGATCCGGACCCGGAGGTCCGCGGCCGATCGGGTGAGGAGCGTGCTTCCCTGCGGCGGTGGCGAGTTGTCGTCACGGGACGTCCTGGCGGCCGGGCCCCGCCCGTCCCCGTCGAACCGGGCAGCCCGCGCGCCGGGAGCCCGCATCCGGGCGGAGGACGGTACGGCCCCGTTCGTCGCGGCCCTCGGCCGCCCGGGGCCGGGCCGGGGCGCGGCCCGTCCTGCGGAGTGCCCTCCGCGGCTGCCGGTCCCGCCCCGCCGGGCCGCACGCGTGTCTGATATGACGGACACTCACATGCCATGGGGGAACGATGAAGACCGAACAGCACACCACCGCGCCCGTCACGCTGATCACCGGCGGAGCGTCCGGGATCGGCGCCTCGACCATCCGGCGGCTGCTGGCCGCCGGGCACCGGGTCGCCGTGACCGGCCGTGACCGGGGCCGCCTCGACCGGTTCGCCGCCGAACTCGCCACCGAGTTCGACGAGGCCGACGCCGTGCTGCCCGTCGCCGCGGACACCACCGACTTCGGGGCCGTCCGGGCGGCCGTCGAGGCCACCGTCGAGCGCTTCGGCCGGCTCGACCACGTGATCGCCAACGCCGGCTTCTCCGACCACGGCAACCTGGCCGACGGCGACCCGGACGCATGGCGCGAGATGCTGCTGGTGAACGTCCTCGGCCCGGCACTGCTGGTCAAGGCCGCCCTGCCCGCGCTGAAGGAGAGCGGCGGACGGATCGTGCTGGTCGGCAGCACCGCGGGCATCAAGAACACCCCCGGCAACATGTACTCGGTCTCCAAGACCGCCCTGACCTCGCTCGCCGAGAACACCAGGGTGCTGGTCACCGGCGCCGGCGTCGGCGTCACCCTGATCGCCCCCGGGCGGGTGGACACCCCCTTCTGGAGCACCCATCCGGACGGGGCCGTCCCGGCCGGACCGGTGCTGACGGCCGGGCACGTCGCCGACGCCGTCGTCTGGGCCCTCGGCCAACCGGACGGCGTGGACGTCAACACCGTGGTCGTCCGCCCCACCGGCCAGCTCCACTGACCGGCCACCGCACGGACGGGGGGACCGCCGTGAGAAGCCCCTACCACCGCATCGCCGGCAGCAGCCTGGAGCGGCTCGCCGCACTGAGCGACGGCATCTTCGCCGTCGCCATGACCCTGCTCGTCCTCGACCTGCACCTCCCGAAGGTCGAGCTCCCGTCCGGCGGCGGGCCGCTGTGGACGGCGGAGAGCCTGCACGCCGAGCAGCAGCTCTGGACGGCGCTGCTGCCGCTCGCCCCGCGTGTCCTCGTGTACCTGCTCGGCTTCCTCACCCTGGGCATGTTCTGGGTCGGCCAGCAGACCCAGCTCAACCACTTCGACCGGAGCGACCGCCAACTCACCTGGATCCACCTGGCGTTCCTGCTCGCCGTGGCCCTGATGCCCTTCTCCACCTCACTGCTGGCCGAGTACACGGCGCTGCGGATCGCGCTGCTGGTGTACTGGCTGCACCTGCTGCTCCTCGGCGGGCTGCTGCTGGCCGGCCTGCGGTACGCCGCCCGGGCCGGGCTGATCAGGGCGGGCGAGGAGGGCGCACCGGGCATGCAGGCCGCCGCCGAACGCCGGATCGTGGTGGCCCAGGCCCTGTACGCCGTGGCCGTGCTGCTGGGCGTGATCAGCACCTACCTGAGCGTCGGCCTGATCATCCTGCTGCAGCTCAACTCCGCCCTGGCCCCGCGGATCCGCCCCCTCGACCGCTACTGACCGGTACGGAGCCGCCGGCGGCGATAGCCGGCGGGCAATCCGGGCAGACGCATCCCCACCGGCCGTGCCGGCCCCCGGACGGCGGGAACGGAGGATGACATGAACCCGGTCGAACGCGCCCTTCGGGCCCTGGACCGCGCCCAGCAGCGCCGCACCGCCCCGGCCGTGGCCGTCGCCGTGGTCAAGAAGTACGGCGACGACCGCGGCGGGCTCCTCGCCGCACTGATCACGTACTACGGATTCGTGGCGCTGATCCCGCTGCTGCTCCTGCTCAGCACCGCGCTCGGCTTCGTGCTCGCCGGCCATCCCCAGGTACAGCACCAAGTGCTGGACTCGGCCCTCGCCGACTTCCCCATCCTCGGCGACCAGCTGCGGCAGAACGTGCACTCCCTCCAGGGCAGTGGCCTGGCGCTGCTCATCGGCCTGCTCGGGCTGCTGTACGGAGCACTCGGCATCGCCCAGGTCCTCCAGCACGCCATGGCCGAGGTCTGGAACGTCCCCGGCGTGCGGCGCCCCGGCTACTGGCCGCGCCTGGCCCGCGGCCTGATCCTGTTCACCACCCTCGCGCTGGGCCTGCTGCTCAGCACCGCCGCGGCGGCCCTCATCGGCGGCACGCTCGCCGGGACCGCCGCACGCATCGGCGCCCTGCTGCTGTCCGCCGCCCTGAACAGCGGCCTCTGCCTGGCCTGCTTCAGGATCCTGACCCCCAAGGAGATCCCCACCCGCGCCCTGTGGCCCGGCTGCGCCGTCGCCGGCCCCCTGTTCACCCTCCTCCAGGCCTTCGGCGCCCTGCTGGTCACCCACGAGCTGCGCCACGCCGGCGCGGTCTACGGATTCTTCGCCACCGTCATCGGCCTGCTCTCCTGGATCTACCTGGCCGCACAGATCACCGTGTACGCCGGCGAGACCAATGTCGTCCTCCACCGCAGGCTGTGGCCGCGCAGCCTGCTGCAGTCCCCGCTCACCGGACCGGACCGGCAGGTCCTCAGGGCCGTCGCCCGGCAGGAGGAGCGCCGGCCCGAGCAGCACGTCGAGGTCGGCTTCGCCGCCGACGACACGCCGCCTCCCCCGGACGACGACCGGGACGCCGTGCCGGACCGCCGGGCCGAACCGTGACCGGACGCGGGCCCGACGGGCGGGCCCGGCCGTGCGGTGGACTGCGCCGGGTGGCGTCGGCGGCCCGTGTGAGACCCGGCCCCCCGGGTAGGCGCGGAGCCCGAGCCGCGGACCCGCACGGCGCACGAGCCGCGCGGCCGCGCAGACGGCGAGCAAGGGAGTGAGCATGAGCACGGTCCAGGAAACGATCGAGGTCGAGGTGCCGCTGCACACCGCCTACAACCAGTGGACCCAGTTCGAGGAGTTCCCCCGCTTCATGGAGGGCGTCGAGCAGATCACCCAGCTCGACGAGCGGCACAACCACTGGAAGGTCAAGGTCGGGGGTGTCACCCGGGAGTTCGACACCGAGATCGTCGACCAGCTGCCCGACGAGCGGGTCGCCTGGCGCACCGTCGACGGCGAGGTCCGCCAGCGCGGTGTCGTGACCTTCCAGTCCCTCGACGCCCGGCGCACCCGGGTGCGGCTGGCGATGGACTTCGAACCGGAGGGCATCGCCGAGCGGGCCGGTGAGGTGCTCGGCATGGTCGACCGCCGGGTGAAGGGCGACCTGGAGCGATTCAAGTCGTTCATCGAGGCCCGCGGCGTCGAGGACGGCGGCTGGCGCGGCCGGATCACACCGGGCTGACCCCCGGCTCCCCCGGGCACGGAGGGGCGGGGTCCGCCGGGGGGGGGGCACCCCCCCCGTGCCGCCCGGCCCGTGGCGGCCGGCCCCGTACCGCCCGGGCGCCGGGGGGGCGGGGGGCCGGCGCCCCCCGGCG
>NZ_JBHWBW010000264.1:0-10501 GCF_042735675.1 Kitasatospora sp. NPDC059571 | reverse complement strand
ACCGTGTCCGGGGTGCTGCGCGCCCGCGGAACCCGGGCCGGCCGCCGCCGCGGCCGGATCCGGCTGCTCGCCGCGGCGGGCCTGGTCTTCGCGCTCGCGATGGTCCCGATCGTCGCCGTCGAGGCGGTCGCCGGGAAGCCGCTGCACGACATCACCACCGGCGGCTCCGGCACCGGCACGTCCTTCAATCCCGGCCGCGGCGGCGAGCCCGCCCGGACGCCCGTGACCGGTCCCTCGGCGACCCCGTCCGGCGCAGCCGCCGGCTCCCCGTCGCCGAGCGGGCACAGCCCCTCCGCGACGGCCGTGCCGTCCGCCCCGCCGACCGCGTCCGGTTCGGCCGCGCCGAGCAGCCCGGCCGCGAGCCCCTCCGACCGGTCGGCCGCCGCGAGCGCGACGCCGTCCGACCCGGCCCCGGCGGCCTCCGCCGCCGCCACGGAGCAGGCCGCGGGGTAGCCCCGCGGGGCTCAGGCGCCCAGCACCCGCCGCAGGTAGTCGTTGGCGAACACCCGGTCCGGGTCGACCTTGTCGCGCAACGCCGTGAAGTCGCCGAAGTGCGGGTACACACCGGCCAGGTACCCGGCGTCCCGGGTGTGCAGCTTGCCCCAGTGCGGACGGCCCTCGTAGGCCGTCATCAGCCGCTCCACCTCGGTGAAGTAGCTCTGCTCGGCGGTGCCGCGGTACAGGTGGACGGCGATGTACGCGCTGTCGCGGCCGCTCGCGGTGGACAGCCACAAGTCGTCGGCGGGCGCCACCCGCACCTCCACCGGGAAGCTGATCCGCCAGTCGGACCGCTCCACCAGCGCCCTCAGCTCGCGCAGCACGGTCGTCGCGGCCGCCCGCGGCACCGCGTACTCCATCTCGATGAAGCGGACCGTGCGCGGGCTGGTGAACACCTTGTACGCGGTGTCCGTGTAGGTGCGCTCGGACCAGGCGCGGCTGGCGACCCTGGCGATCGACGGCACGGCGGCGGGGAACCGCCGGCCGATCCGGCAGGCGCCCTCCCAGACGGTGTTGGACAGGAAGTCGTCCTCCAGCCAGGCCTTGAGGCCGGGCAGCGGCGCCGCCGGGCCCTGGCTGCGGTTGTTGCGCTTGGTGGAGCACCGGTCGGTGTGCGGGAACCAGTAGAACTCGAAGTGCTCGTTGACCGCGGCGAGGTCGTCGAAGCCCTCGACGACCTCGTCGAAGCCCATGGGCTGCTCGTGCGCGGTCAGCAGGAAGGCCGGCTCCACCCCGAAGGTGATCGCGCTGACCACGCCGAGCGCCCCGAGCCCGAGCCGGGCGCCCTGGAACAGCTCCGGGTTCTCGGTGGGGGAGCACTGCCGGACGGTGCCGTCCGCGAGGACGATCTCCACGGCCCGGATCTGCGCGGCCAGCGAGCCGGAGTCCCGGCCGGTGCCGTGGGTGCCGGTGCTGGTGGCGCCGGCCACGGTCTGCACCTCGATGTCGCCCATGTTGGTGAGGGAGAGCCCGGCCTCGGTCAGCAGCCGGTTCAGCCGGCTCAGCGACAACCCGGACTCCACCGTGACCGTCCCCGCATCGCGGTCGATCTCCCGGACGGCGGTCAGCGCGTCCGGGCGCACCAGCACCGCGTCCCCGGCCGAGGCGATCGCGGTGAACGAGTGCCCGGAGCCGACGGCCTTGACCCGCTGCCCCTGCTCGGCGGCCTGCCGGACGACGGCGCCGATCTCCTCGGCCGAGGCCGGGGCGACCACCCGGGCCGGCCGGGCGCTCTGGTTGCCGGCCCAGTTGGTCCAGGTACCGGCGGCGGTGCCGTGGGGCATGCGGGGTGCCTCCTGCTCACGAACTACCAATGGGTAGGGGGAGCGTAGTCATTCGGGTGCCGATGGTCCATGCCTTCCGGGACGTACGGCCCGGCACCCGACCGCCCGGTCAGCGCGGGGCGGACGCCACCGGCTCCGGCTGCGGCACCCGCAGGCCGGAGCGCAGCCGCGGCAGGCCCGCCAGGGCGGCCAGCGCCGCGAACACCGCCGCCGCCACCGGCACCCAGTACCCGGCCGCGCCGCCCGCCGCGTCCACCACCCAGCCCGCCGCGGCGGAGCCCAGGGCGACGCCGAGCGCCAGCCCGGTGGTCGTCCAGGTCATCCCCTCGGTGAGCTGCGCCGCCGGCACCAGCCGCTCGACCAGCGCCATCGCGGTGATCAGCGTCGGGGAGATGGAGAGCCCCGCGAGGAACAGCGCCGCACCGACCCCGACCAGGGCCGCCGTGCCGTGCAGCAGCGACGCCACCGCGACCAGCGGCAGCATCAGCACCGCCATCCCCGCGATCCCCGCGAGGAACCGCCCGGCCATCGACCCCTTCGGCCGCAGCGCGCCGAACACCACCCCGGCCAGGCAGGAGCCGAGCGCGTACACGGCGAGCACCAGCATGGAGAGCCCGACGTGCCCCTGCTCCCTGGCGAAGGCCACGGTGACCGCCTCCACCGAGCCGAAGATCGCCCCGGTCGCCACGAAGGTCACCACGAGCACCTGGAGCCCCGCCGAGCGCATCGCCGTGCCGCCCGACCGGTGCTCCGGCGGGTGCACCGGCGGCTCGGTGCGGCGCTGCGCGGTGAACATCCAGACGCCCGCCAGCAGGAACACCCCGGACAGCGCCACGCCCGCCTCCGGGAACACCGCGGTCGCCAGCCCGATCGACAGGATCGGCCCGACGATGAAGCACAGCTCGTCCACCACCGCCTCGAACGAGTACGCGGTGTGCAGCCGCTGCGGGGCGTCGCGGTACAGGTGCGCCCAGCGGGCCCGCACCATCGAGCCGGTGCTCGGCATCACGCCCATGCCCGCCGCGAAGAGGAACAGCGTCCACTCCGGTGCGCCCAGCCTGGCGCAGGCCAGCAGGGCGCCGCCGGAGGCCACCGCCAGCAGCGTCGCCGGCCGGCTCACCCGCCGCTGCCCGTGCCGGTCGACCAGCCGCGA
The DNA here is from genome assembly GCF_042735675.1 of Kitasatospora sp. NPDC059571. NCBI lineage: Bacteria > Bacillati > Actinomycetota > Actinomycetes > Kitasatosporales > Streptomycetaceae > Kitasatospora > Kitasatospora sp. NPDC059571. Next base: position 7,567 of record NZ_JBHWBW010000264.1, on the reverse strand, counting down.
CACCTGGGGGCCGAGCACCGCCGCCGACAGCGCCAGCATCCCCGTGACGGCACCGGCGGTCCCGTACGAGCCGCGGAACAGGGACAGCATCGTGAAGATGCCGATCCCGGTCATCGAGATCGGCAGGCGTGACACGAAACCGCTGGTGGAGAAGGCCAGACTGCCGGGGGCGGCGAAGATCTGGCGGTAGCTGGACAGCACGGGGGCTCCGCTGGGTAAGGAACATGGATCGTACAGACAGCTTACGAACGGAATCGGTGCCTCCGCCAAGGCATTTCGACCCGTCCCGTGGCCCACCGCCGCCACGGACCCGCCGGGTGGCAGGATCGAGCCATGTCCGACTCGCGCACCCGCACCGACCGCAGGCCGTACGACGCGCTCCTGCTGCTCTCCTTCGGCGGCCCGGAGGGCCCGGAGGACGTCGTCCCCTTCCTGGAGAACGTCACCCGCGGCCGCGGCATCCCCAAGGAACGGCTGGTCGAGGTAGGGAAGCACTACTTCCTGTTCGGCGGGGTCAGCCCGATCAACGAGCAGAACCGCGAACTGCTCGCCGCCCTCCGCAAGGACTTCGCCGACCACGGCCTCGACCTGCCGGTCTACTGGGGCAACCGGAACTGGGCGCCGTACCTGGTCGACGCCCTGCGCGAGATCGCCGCCGACGGCCACCGCCGCGTCCTCGTCCTCGCCACCAGCGCCTACGCCGGCTACTCCGGCTGCCGCCAGTACCGGGAGAACCTCGCCGACGCCCTCGCCGTGCTCGCCGCGGAGGGCCTGCCCGAGCTCACCGTCGACAAGCTGCGGCACTTCTACAACCACCCCGGCTTCGTCGAGCCGATGATCGGGGCCGCCCTCGCCGCGATCGCCTCGCTGCCCGCGGAGGTGCGCGACGGCGCCCACCTCGCCTTCACCACGCACTCCGTCCCGAACGCCATGGCGGACTCCTCCGGCGACCCCGCCGACCCGGCCCGCGGCCGGCCCGGCGGCGCGTACGTCGCCCAGCACCTGGACGTCGCCCGGCTGATCGCGGACGGCGTCGCCGCCGCCACCGGGATCGCCGACCGCCCCTGGCGGCTCGTCTACCAGAGCCGCAGCGGCGCCCCGCACGTCCCGTGGCTGGAGCCCGACATCTGCGACCACCTGGAGGAGCTGCACGGCGCCGGCGCCGCCGCGGCCGTGATGGTCCCGATCGGCTTCGTCTCCGACCACATGGAGGTCCGCTACGACCTCGACACCGAGGCCGTCGCCAAGGCCGCCGAGCTCGGCCTGCCGGTCGCCCGGGCCGCCACCGTCGGCGCCGACCCCCGCTTCACCGCCGCCGTCCGCGACCTCGTCCTGGAGCGCGCGGCGGCCGAACGCGGCGAGGACGTCCGGCGCTGCGCGCTCGGCGCGCTCGGACCCAGCCACGACGTCTGCGCCATCGCCTGCTGCCCCAACCCGCGCGCCCCCCGGCCCGCGGCCGCCGAGCGACCCGACCACCAGGAGGGACCGGCGTGACCGGCACCGCCCCGACCGACGCCCTGCTCACCGAGCTGCTGGAGCTCGCCACCGCCGCGGCGACCGCCGCCGGCGACCTGCTGCACACCGGCCGGCCGGCCGACCTCGGGGTCGCCGCCACCAAGAGCAGCCCCGTCGACATCGTCACCGAGATGGACCTCGCCTCCGAGAAGCTCCTCCAGGAGCTGATCGCCGAGCGCCGCCCCGCCGACGGCTACGTCGGCGAGGAGGGCACCGACCGGCCCGGCACCAGCGGTGTGCGCTGGGTCGTGGACCCGCTCGACGGCACCGTGAACTACCTCTACGGCCTGCCCTCCTGGGGCGTCAGCGTGGCCGCCGAGCTCGACGGCGAGGCGGTCGTCGGCGTGGTCGCGGTGCCCGCCCGCGGCGAGCTCTTCCACGCCGTCCGGGGCCGCGGCGCCCGCCTGGACGGGCACCCGGTCGCCGTCCGCCCCGCCCCGCCGTGGGGCCGGGCCCTGGTCTCCACCGGCTTCAACTACGTGCAGGCGGTCCGCACCCACCAGGCCGAGGTGCTGCTCGCGCTGATGCCCGAGGTCCGCGACATCCGGCGCGGCGGGGCGGCCGCCGTGGACTTCTGCGACCTGGCCGCCGGGCGCCTGGACGCCTTCTACGAGCGCGGCCTCAAGCCGTGGGACCGGGCGGCGGGCGCGCTGATCGCCCGCGAGGCCGGCGCCCTGGTCGGCGGACGGCCCGGCCGGGCGGAGGACGGCGACCTCACCGTCGCCGGCGTCCCGGGCGTCTTCGAGCCCCTCCAGGAGCGCCTGGAGGCCCTCGGCGCCTGGCACGACTGACGGCCGCAACGCGGCAGGGCCCGCCGCCCGCCCCGAGGGGCAGGCCGCGGGCCCTGCGGCAGGAAAGGGCCCTGGCACACGGTCGGTGCCAGGGCTCGCTGGTACGTACTGCGATGCAGCCTGCCCGGGGGCGGGCGATCGGTTGTCGGGTCGGTCCCGGAATCAGGCGGCGAACCGGTGCATCTCGTGCACCGGGTCGACACCGTGCTCCGCGGCGAGCCGGCGCAGGTCCTCCAACTCGGACTGCTCGACCTCGGCCAGGAACTCGTCCCCGGATTCGAGAGCACGGTGCAGATCCTGCTCGGCGTTCTGGATGCGCTGCAGGATCCCGGCGGTGAAGGCGTCCATCTGGCCCCCTTGCTGTGTCGGACGGGCACGGGACCGCGTGCTCCCCGATCGGTGGACGGCGTTCCCGGACGAACCACGGCGGGCGGTGCAGAGCCCCTGCGGATACGGAGCGGCCGGATGGGTGGCTGCTGCCGGTGACGTCGATCCCCCGAACCGGTGCGGATGAACACACGGCGGGTGGGTGCGATCCGCGCACGGCGCGATCGCGGTGTGAGCATGTCCTCCCCACCGCCGCGCCCCGGAAACCTCCCCGGCGCGAGAAAGTTGCCCGTGTCACAGTCCAACCGGAGGGCGGCCGACCGCTACGCCCCCGGACCGGCCGGTCCCGGCGCCCTTCCGTGCAGGTCGCACCGGCGGCACTGCCGACCGCGCGTCAGCTTACTGCTGCTTTATCCGAGAACCAGGCAGGATGGAGGCACCGTCGGAGCCGTGTCCCGCACAGGGCCGGTTCCGCGCCCGGCGCACCACGGCCCGCACGGGCGAGCACGGCGGGGCCGCTCGAAGAAGGGACAACCACCGTGCGGGTACTCGTCGTCGAGGACGAGCAGCTGCTCGCCGAGGCCGTGGCCACCGGGCTGCGCCGCGAGGCCATGGCCGTCGACGTCGTCTACGACGGGGAGGCCGCGCTCCAGCGCATCGCGATCAACGACTACGACGTGGTGGTCCTCGACCGCGACCTGCCGCTCGTGCACGGGGACGACGTGTGCCGCAAGGTCGTCGAGCAGGGCCTCGCCACCCGGGTGATCATGCTGACCGCCTCCGGCGACATCAGCGACCGGGTCGAGGGCCTGGAGATCGGCGCCGACGACTACCTCCCCAAGCCGTTCGCCTTCAGCGAACTCGTCGCCCGCGTGCGGGCGCTGGGCCGCCGGGCGACCGTGCCGCTGCCGCCGGTGCTGGAGCGCGCCGGCATCAGCCTCGACCCGGGCCGCCGCGAGGTGCTCCGGGACGGCCGGTCCGTCCAGCTGGCCCCCAAGGAGTTCGCGGTGCTGGAGGTCCTGATGCGGGCCGGCGGCGCCGTGGTCTCCGCCGAACAGCTCCTGGAGAAGGCCTGGGACGAGCACACCGACCCGTTCACCAACGTCGTCCGGGTCACCGTCATGACGCTCCGCCGCAAGCTCGGCGACCCCGCCGTGATCGTCACCGTGCCCGGCTCCGGCTACCGCATCTGACCCGGCCGGCGGCCCCGCCCGCCGGCCCCGCACCGCCCGCGCCGTCGGCGGCACCCGCCGCCCGGCACCGCAGCACCCGAGAGGACAGGCCATGACCACCCCGCCCCCCGTCGGCGGGGCCCCCGGCGCGCCCGCCGGCGGCCCGGGCCCAGTACCGCCGTACGCGGCACCGCGCCCGGAGAGCGCCCCGCCCGGCGCCTCCCTGAACGGACCCGTCCCGCACTACCAGCCGGGCGACGGCCTGTTCGCCTGGCTGTCGCTGCGGCCCACCGTCCGGATCCGGCTCACGCTGCTCTACGGCGGCATGTTCCTGATGGCCGGCGTGGTGCTGCTGCTGCTCACGTACTACTTCGTCCGCGAGGCGATGCAGAGCGCCCAGCTGCCCCCGCTCCACCTCGGCCAGGGCGTCACCATCACCACCTCCGACGGCTCGGTGATCACCAGCCAGGCGGGCCTGGACCAGTGGCTCAACCACTTCCAGGCGCGGCAGGACGACGAGGCGCTGAACACCCTGCTCCGCAAGGCGCTCACCGCCCTGGTCTGCCTCGCCGTGATCGCCTTCGCGGTCGGCTACGCGATGGCCGGCCGGGTGTTGCGCCCGCTCGGCAGGATCACCCGGACCGCCCGCGAGGTGGCCAGCTCCGACCTGCACCGGCGGATCCAGCTCGACGGCCCGGACGACGAGCTCAAGGAGCTCGCCGACACCTTCGACGGCATGCTCGACCGGCTCGACCGCTCCTTCGACTCGCAGCGCCGCTTCGTCGCCAACGCCTCGCACGAGCTGCGCACCCCGCTGGCGATCAACCGCACCCTGCTGGAGGTCCAGCTCTCCGACCCCGAGGCCTCGCAGGACCTCGTCCAGCTCGGCAAGACCCTGCTGGCCACCAACGAGCGCAGCGAGCAGCTGGTCGAGGGCCTGCTGCTGCTCGCCCGCAGCGACAACGAGATCACCGACCGCCGGCCGGTCGAGCTGTCCGAGGTCGCGCTGCGCGCCCTGGAGCAGCTGCGGCCGGAGGCCGCGACCCGCGAGGTCGTGCTGAAGTCCGAGCTGAACCCGGTCACGGTCTTCGGCAACGGCGTGCTGCTGGAGCGGATCGCCCTCAACCTGCTGCAGAACGCGGTGCGCTACAACGTCGCCGACGGCTGGGTGGAGATCTCCACCGCGCCGGCCCCCGGCGGCGCCGGCGAGCTGGTGGTGTCCAACACCGGGCCGGTGGTGCCCGGCTACGAGCTGGAGCACATCTTCGAGCCGTTCCGCCGGGTCAAGGGCGCCGACCGGACCCGCAGCGACAAGGGCGTGGGTCTGGGCCTGTCCATCGTCCGATCGGTCGCCCGCGCCCACGGAGGCACCATCGAGGCCTCTCCGCGGCCCGGTGGCGGCCTCACCGTCACGGTCCGCATCCCGGGGGCCTGACGCCCCCGCGAGCCGGCAGCGGCGCCCTCCGCGACGCTGCTCCGTGCGCTGACCATCACCGCTCGCCCCCTCCGCCCCTGCCGGCCGTGTCAGAACGACATAAGCGCTGGCAGGGGCGGCTTGCCATGCGCCGCCGAAACAACTTACGGTTACGTAACCTACGCAGCCGTAAGTGACGCGAGCCGCCGGCCTGCGCAGGCCGTCCCGCCGTCCATGCCTGCCCGTCCCCCCGCCCCCGTACGGGTCCCGTCCCGAGGGGGCCGTCCCGCCCTCCACCGGGGCGTCGGACACCTCCCACAGGAGCACCAGCCGTGACCATCGCACCCGTGCAGCGCACCGCTTCGACCGCCTGGACCGACGCCCGGCTGATCATGGCCCTGGAGGAGGTCGTCGAGGTCGAGCTCAACCGCCACCTCAAGATCGCCAAGGAGTGGATGCCGCACGAGTACGTGCCGTGGAGCCAGGGGCGGGACTTCGACGGCGTCCTCGGCGGCGAGGCCTGGTCGCTGGACCAGTCCAAGGTCACCCCGCTGGCCCGGGTCTCCCTGGTGGTCAACCTGCTCACCGAGGACAACCTGCCGAGCTACCACCACGAGATCGCGACCATGTTCGGCCGCGAGGGCGCGTGGGGCACCTGGGTGCACCGCTGGACGGCCGAGGAGGGCCGCCACGGCATAGCCATCCGCGACTACCTGCTCGCCACCCGCGCGGTCGACCCGGTGGAGCTGGAGCGGGCCCGCATGGCGCACATGGGCGAGGGCTTCACCTCCGACAACGCGCACAGCATGCTGCACTCGGTCGCCTACGTGGCCTTCCAGGAGCTCGCGACCCGGATCGCGCACCGCAACACGGGCCACCACTCCGGCGACCCGCTCTGCGACCAGCTGCTGGCGAAGATCGCCAACGACGAGAACCTGCACATGGTCTTCTACCGGAACCTGCTGAAGGCCGCGCTGGAGATCGCCCCCGACGAGGCCATGTCCGCGATCGCCGAGGTGGTCACCAACTTCCGGATGCCCGGCCACGGCATGCCCGGCTTCGAGCGCTCCGCCGCCCAGATCGCCATCGGCGGCGTCTACAACCTGCGGATCCACCACGACGACGTGCTGCAGCCCGTGCTGCGCCACCTGAAGGTCATGGAGATCACCGGCCTCGGGCCGGCCGGCCGGCAGGCCCAGGAGGAGCTGGGCGCCTTCCTGAACGGCCTCGACGCCCAGGCCACCAAGTTCGACGAGCGCCAGGCCGCCCTGCTCGCCCGCCGGGCCGCCAACGCGGCCCGGAAGTGACCCGGCGCCCGGGTGGCGGGATGTCGCCCGGAATGCCATGATTTTCGGCAAAAGTCGCAGATGTGACCAAGCTCACATTCGGCCGTTCGGTCCGTTCGGGCGAATCGTCCGGGCGATTCCGTCGGTGCCGGGAGCGGTTGCGCACGGTGACCGGGGCGCCCGGCGATCGGCATGTTGATCTCTCGTCGAAATCCTTGGCCTGCAAGGGGATTGGCGCACTCCCCCGAAGAGGTCGACTACTGCGGGTAGCCGTCGGGAGCGGGGCGGGCGGCCATACGGGTGATCCCGCCCCGTGTTGCCCGAACCACATTCGATCACCCCAACGGGGCCGAAACTGGGTGTCGATTGAGTAACAGGGCTTGAAGTAAGGCAAAATCTCCGCCTCGGGTCGGGCACAAGACCGGCCCCTCACGCGTTACGTGCGCTGGAGATACCGCACACACCCAAAGGGGGAGAGCGAAACATGGCAACGGACTACGACACCCCACGCAAGACCGATGACGACCTCAACGAGGACAGCATCGAGGAACTCAAGGCCCGCCGGAACGAGAAGACGACCGGTTCGGTCGACATCGACGAGTTCGACGCGGCCGAGGGTCTGGAGCTCCCGGGCGCAGACCTCTCGAACGAGGAGCTGTCGGTCCGGGTGCTTCCGCGCCAGGCCGACGAGTTCACCTGCATGAGCTGCTTCCTCGTGCACCACCGCAGCCAGCTCTACAGCGAGAAGAACGGCCAGCCCATCTGCCGGGACTGCGGAGCCTGAGCACCACGCGGAACGACCCGGGCCCGACGCCTCACCGTCGGCCCGGCGAGCCGCACCCGCCGGCCGCGGGCAGCGGGGCCGGAGGCAGCAACCGCGGCACCCCCGGGTGCCGCACCCGCAGGAGCACTGGGCCTGCGAGCACACAGGAGCGAAGGGACGGTCCGCATCCGCGGAGCCGTCCCTCCTCCATGTCCGGGCCCGTACGGCGCCCGCGGGCCCGGGCCCCGGGGGCCCCCGGGGGGGGGAGGGCGGGGGGCCCCGCGGGGGCCGGCGCCGGG
>NZ_JBHWBW010000263.1:6937-10540 GCF_042735675.1 Kitasatospora sp. NPDC059571 | reverse complement strand
GCCCGTTCACCCTGGCGGACGCAGCGGCGCCGGCCGCGCCGGACGTGGTGCGGGACACACCCCGTCCGGGGGGCGGGGGCTCTGTCCAAGTTAGTTACCGACGGGTAGCATGGCCGTGAAGCAGCGCCGCTCCACCCGCGAGCCGCGGACTGCACTCACCGTCATGTCCCCTGGGAGGAGAGCCCCCGTGCCTCGTACCGCGAGGGACGTCGTCTTCGTCGACGGCGTCCGCACCCCGTTCGGCAAGGCAGGCCCGAAGGGCATCTACCACGAGACCCGCGCGGACGACCTGGTCGTCAAGTGCATCCGTGAGCTGGTGCGCCGCAACCCGAACCTGCCCGTCGAGCGCATCGACGAGGTCGCCATCGCCGCGACCACGCAGATCGGCGACCAGGGCCTGACCATCGGCCGCACCGCCGGCCTGCTGGCCGGCCTGCCGAAGTCCGTCCCGGGCTACGCGATCGACCGCATGTGCGCCGGTGCGATGACCGCCGTCACCACCACCGCGGGCGGCATCGCCTTCGGCGCGTACGACATCGTGGTCGCCGGTGGTGTCGAGCACATGGGCCGCCACCCGATGGGCGAGGGCGTCGACCCGAACCCGCGCTTCGTGTCGGAGAAGCTGGTCGACGAGTCCGCCCTGTTCATGGGCATGACCGCGGAGAACCTGCACGACCGCCTGCCGCACATCACCAAGGAGCGCTGCGACGCCTACGCGGTGCGCTCCCAGGAGAAGGCCGCCAAGGCGTACGCCAACGGCGACATCCAGCCGGACCTGGTGCCGATCGCGATCCGCAACACCAACCCCGAGGTCGGCGAGACCGGCTGGGGCCTGGCGACGACGGACGAGCCGATGCGCCCGGGCACCACCATGGAGTCGCTGGCGAACCTCAAGACCCCGTTCCGCCCGCACGGCAACATCACCGCGGGCAACGCGGCCGGCCTCAACGACGGCGCCACCGCCTCGCTGCTCGCCGCCGAGGACGTCGCCGAGGAGCTCGGCCTCCCGATCAAGATGCGCCTGGTCTCCTACGCCTTCGCCGGCGTGGAGCCCGAGGTCATGGGCATCGGCCCCGTCCCGGCGACCGAGAAGGCGCTGGCCAAGGCCGGTCTGACGATCGACGACATCGGCGCCTTCGAGATCAACGAGGCGTTCGCCGTCCAGGTGCTCTCGCTGCTCGACCACTACGGCATCGCCGACGACGACGAGCGCGTCAACCCGTACGGCGGCGCGATCGCCTACGGCCACCCGCTGGCCTCCACGGGCGTGCGCCTGATGACGCAGCTGGCGCGCCGCTTCGAGCAGCGCCCCGACGTCCGCTACGGCCTGACCACCATGTGCATCGGCTTCGGCATGGGCGGCACGGTCATCTGGGAGAACCCGCACTTCGAGGGTGGTAAGTGAGCATGAGCACCACTGAGCTGCTGAAGCGCGCGGCCGAGCTGTTCCCCGGCGAGGTCGTCACCACCGCGCACGTGCGCCACCTGGACCTGCCGAAGCAGGCCGGCAAGCTGGCGCTGATCACCCTGGACAACGGCTTCGACCACACCAAGCCGACCACCTTCGGCCCGGGCTCGCTGGCGAAGCTCTCCGAGGCGCTCGACCAGGTCGAGGCCGAGGCCGCCGAGGGCACGATCGCCGCCGTGGCGATCACCGGCAAGCCGTTCATCTTCGCGGTCGGCGCCGACCTCAAGGGCGTCGAGGTGCTCAAGGAGCACAGCGACGCGGTGGCCATCGGCAAGGGCGGCCACGACGTCTTCAAGCGGATCGCCGCGCTGCCCGTCCCCTCCTTCGCCTACTACAACGGCGCGGCGATGGGCGGCGGCGTCGAGGTCGGCCTGCACTGCACCTACCGCACGGTGAGCTCCGGCGTGCCGGCGTTCTCGCTGCCGGAGGTCTTCCTGGGTCTCGTCCCGGGCTGGGGCGGCTGCACCATCCTGCCGAACCTGATCGGCCCGGCGAAGGCCGTCAAGGTCATCGTCGAGAACTCGATGAGCCAGAACAAGCAGCTCAAGGGCAAGGAGGTGTTCGAGCTCGGCATCGCGGACGCGATCTTCGAGCCGGCCGACTTCCTGGAGCAGTCGCTGCACTGGACCGCCGCCGTGCTCACCGGCGAGACCGTCGTCGAGCGCGAGGAGATCGACCGCGGCAAGGCCTGGGACGACGCCGTCGCCTGGGGCCGCCTGGTCGCCGACGGCAAGGTGCACGGCGCCGCGCCGGCCGCCTACAAGGCGCTGGACATCATCCAGCAGGTCAAGGACCAGGACCTGCAGGCGGGCTTCGACGCCGAGGACGCGGCGCTGGCCGACCTCATCATGAGCGGCGAGCTGCGCGCCGGCCTGTACGCCTTCAACCTGGTGCAGCGCCGGGCCAAGCGCCCGTTCGGCGCGCCGGACAAGTCGCTGGCCCGCCCGGTCTCCAAGGTCGGCGTGGTCGGCGCGGGCCTGATGGCCTCGCAGCTGGCGCTGCTGTTCGCCCGCCGCCTGGAGGTGCCGGTCGTGCTGACCGACATCGACCAGGAGCGCATCGACAAGGGCGTGGGCTACGTCCACGGCGAGGTCGACAAGCTGCTCGCCAAGGGCCGGATCAACGGCGACAAGGCGAACAAGCTCAAGGGCCTGGTCTCCGGCCACCTCGACAAGGCGGTCGCCTTCGGCGACGCGGACTTCGTCATCGAGGCCGTGTTCGAGGAGATGGGCGTCAAGCAGAACGTCTTCGCCGAGCTGGAGGCGGTGGTCTCGCCGACCACCATCCTGGCGACCAACACCTCCTCGCTGTCGATCACCGAGATGGCCTCGAAGCTGGAGCACCCGGAGCGGGTCGTCGGCTTCCACTTCTTCAACCCGGTCGCGATCCTCCCGCTGCTGGAGATCGTCCGCGCGGAGAAGACCGACGACGCCTCGCTGGCCACCGCCTTCGGTGTCGCCCGCAAGCTGAAGAAGACGGCCGTCCTCACCAAGGACGCCCCGGCGTTCGTCGTGAACCGGATCCTGCTCCGCTTCATGGACGCGATCCAGGGCGCCATCGACGAGGGCACCCCGATCGAGACCGTCGAGAAGGCCGTGCTGCCGCTCGGCCTGCCGATGTCCCCGATCGTGCTGCTGGAGCTGGTCGGCCCGGCCATCGCCCTGCACGTGTCGGAGACCCTGGCCGCCGCCTTCCCGGACCGGTACACCGTCTCGGAGAACCTCACCAAGCTGGTCAAGGCCGGCAAGCGCGGGTTCTACGTCTGGCAGGACGGCCAGCAGGTCCTCGACCCCGAGGTCCTGGCGCTGCTGTCCTTCGGCGACACGGTCCTGACCGAGGAGCAGGTCCTGGCCCGCGCCCTGGAGGCCGTGGCGCAGGAGATCGGCCTGATGCTGGACGAGGGCGTCGTCGGCGAGGCGCAGGACATCGACCTGTGCATGATCACCGGCGCCGGCTGGCCCTTCCACCTGGGCGGCATCACGCCGTACCTGGACCGCGAGGGCGTCTCGGAGCGCGTCAACGGCAAGAAGTTCCTGGCCCCCGGCCTGGCCTCGGTGCCGGTCTGACGACCTGTACGACCCCACGGATGCCCCCCCCCCTCCACCGCGGGGGGCCACCCCGCGGTAGGGGCCGGA
>NZ_JBHWBW010000263.1:0-6927 GCF_042735675.1 Kitasatospora sp. NPDC059571 | reverse complement strand
CGCTGCTCGACGGTGGGGGGGCCCACCGGCCGCCGGGCCGGCCCGGGGGCCCCCCGGGCCTGGGCGAGCCGGCCCCCGGGGGGGGCGTGGGTGCGGTATGCACTCCGTCACCCCCCCCCGGTGGCCCCCCCGCCGTCACCGGCGGGGGGCATCCGCGCGTTCGGCGCCGGACGCACCCGTGGGCGACCCCGGAGAGCTCTTGACGGGTACCGGACATAATGCGGTCGTAATAGAAATGTAAAGCTAACTGACAGGGAACATTCCGTAAACGCCATAGGATCATCCTTCGATCACCAACACTTCCCCCCGAGATCGAGGGCAACTCCCCCATGCCGGTGCGTCTCCGGTCCACCCAGGCGGCTCAGCTCAAGCGCCGGGCCAACGCCAGCCGCCTGCGCGGCCTCGCGGTCGCGCTCGCGATGACCGCCTGCCTGGCCGCCCTGCTGCTCGCCGCCCTGCGCCCGGACCCCCTGCTCTTCGTCGCGGCCGGCCTCGCCGGCTACGCGGCCGAGATGTACCTGCACCTCAACGAACCGCTGATGATGCGTCGCCTCGGCCAGCTCCGGGCCGGCGTGACGCTCCGGTCGGTGCTGCGCACGGCCCTGCTGCTGGTGCTGATGGGGCGGATGGACCTGACCGACGACGCCGCCTACCTGCAGTCCGCCGTCCTGGTCCCGCTGCTGCTGATCCTTCAGGCCGCCTACTCGGCGGTCTGCGCCGGCATCCGCCGCAACCGGACGCTGCCCGTCGTCACCCGCAACATCCCGCTCGACCCGCTGCCCGTGAGCGACACGCCCCCGCTGCGCCTGCTGCGCAAGCCCGGCCAGCGCCTGCTCCACCAGGAGCTGATGGTGCTCGCCGGCACCGCGCTCGCGCTGGCCACCGGTGACCGCTTCTGGATGCCGCTCGGACTGCTGGCCGCGGCGCTCGCCGCCCTGGTGACCACCGTCCAGCTGGTGCCGTCGCTGCGCCGGGCGGTGCGCTTCCCCTCCCGCGACGCCGTGCTCGCCCACGTCGACGGCTGGCTGGCCGAGCACCGGCCGGACGTCGTGCTGTACTTCACCGGCTCCAAGGACTCCGCCTACCAGGGCAACATGTGGCTGGACTCGCTCACCGACCTCGCCGCGCGCGGCCACCGGCCGATGGTGGTGATGCGCGAGCGGGGCCTGGTCCGCCGGCTCAACCCGACCACCGTGCCGGTGCTCTGCGTGCCGTCGGCGACCCACCTGATGAACCTGGACCTCTCCTCCGTACGCCTGGCGCTCTACCCGGCCAACGTCGGCAAGAACATCCACTTCCTGCGGATCCCCAAGGTCACGCACGTCTTCGTCGGGCACGGCGACAGCGACAAGCTCGCCAGCGTCAATCCCTTCAGCAAGGTCTACGACGAGGTCTGGGTGGCCGGCCGGGCCGGCCGCGACCGCTACGCGCTGGCGAACGTCGGCGTCCGCGACGACGAGATCGTCGAGGTCGGCCGCCCCCAGCTCGACGCCCTCGCCGACCGCCCCGCCGGGACCGCCGGGCCCATCCCGACCGTGCTCTACGCGCCGACCTGGGAGGGCTGGACGGACGACCCCGGCAACACCTCCCTGCTGCTCGCCGGGGAGAACATCGTCGGCCGGCTGCTGCGCAGCCCCGAGCCGGTCCGGGTGATCTACAAGCCGCACCCCTTCACCGGCATCCGCGACCCCAAGGCCCGCCAGGTGCACGAGCGGATCATCCGGATGATCGCCCGCGCCAACGAGACCCGGGGCGCCCAGGACCGCTGGCGGGCGGCCGCCACCGCCGACGCGGACGACCGCGCCCTCGCCCGGGCCCGGGAGCTGCAGCTGACCGAGGAGATCGGCCGGATCCAGAGCGAGCTGGCCGACGCCGAGCTCGACGACGCCCAGCTCTCCCGGGACAGCGGGCATCCGGACGACCGGCTGAGCCGGCGGCTGGCCGAGGCCAGGACCGCGCACGCCGAGGTCTACTGGCAGGCCCGCGGCAGCTGGGAGCACCTGCTGGTCGAGGCCGACGGCCCGCACCTGTACGACTGCTTCGAGCAGGCCGATCTGCTGGTCAGCGACATCTCCAGCGTGGTCTCCGACTTCATCTGCACCCTCAAGCCGTACGTGCTGACCGACACCGCCGCCCTCGGCGTCGAGGCGTTCCGGGAGCAGAACACCGCCGCCCGCGCCGCCTACATCCTGGACTCCGGCGCGGCCGGCGTGGCGAAGCTGGTCACGATGCTGCACCACCCAGAGGCGGACGTCCTGCGGCCCTACCGCCTCGAACTGCGGGAGTACCTGCTCGGTCCGAGCGACCGGGCGTCCGCGGAGCGGTTCGCCGAGGCCTGCCGGGACGGCATCGCCCGGGCCGAGGAGAAGGCCGGCCCACCCGACACCGCCGCCGACGTCCGGGAGCCCGCCCTCGCCCGCCGGGGCGGGTGACCCGCCCCAGCCCCAGGACCGCCGCCCACTGCCCACCGCCGGTGCCGCTCTCCCCCGACGGCCCGCGCGACCATCCGTCACCCTCGCGCCCCACCAGCACAAGGACCTCCATCCCGATGAAGCGCCGTCCCCCCGTCGCCCCCCTCACCGTTGCCGTCATCCTCGCCGGCGGCTCCGGCCAGCGGATCGGACTGTCGATCCCGAAGCAGCTGATCAAGATCGCCGGCAAGACGATCCTGGAGCACACCCTCGCCGTGTTCGACGAGGCCACCGGCATCGACGAGGTCGTCCTGATGATGCACCCGGGGTTCGTCCAGGAGGCCGAGCAGATCGTGGCGGCGGCCGGGCTGAACCGACGGGTCCGCGTGCTGGCCGGCGGCGACACCCGCAACGCCACCACCGAGCGGGCCATCGGCGCGGTCGAGGAGCTGGCCGGCGGCCGGGACTGCAAGGTGCTGTTCCACGACGCGGTGCGGCCGCTGGTCTCGCAGCGGATCATCCAGGACTGCGTGGAAGCGCTGGACACCTACCGCGCGGTCGACGTCGCCATCCCCTCCTCGGACACCATCGTGGTGACCACCACCACCGGCATGGCCACCGGCGAGCACGAGATCATCACCGAGGTGCCGGACCGCGCCCGGCTGCGCCGCGGCCAGACCCCGCAGGCGTTCTGGCTCTCCACCATCCGCCGCGCGTACGAGCTGGCCTCCGTGGACCCGCACTTCTCCGCCACCGACGACTGCTCGGTGGTGCTGCGCTACCTCCCCGACACCCCGATCCACGTGGTGGCCGGCGAGGAGCAGAACATGAAGGTCACCCAGCCGATCGACATCCACATCGCCGACAAGCTCTTCCAGCTCTCCTCCAGCGCGCTCGCCGAGCCGGTCCACCCGTCGGACTACCGCGAGCACCTGGAGGGGCGCACGCTGGTCGTCCTCGGCGGCTCGTACGGCATCGGCGCGGACATCGCGGCCCTCGCCCGGGAGCACGGCGCGCAGGTCTTCAGCTTCAGCCGGAGCACCACCGGCACCGACGTGGCCGACCCGGAGGGCGTGCAGAGCGCCCTGGAGCAGGCGTACCGCGAGAGCGGGCGCATCGACTACGTGGTCAACACCGCCGGCGTGCTGCGGATAGGCCGGCTGGCCGAGCTGTCGCCGGCCGAGGTGGACGAGGCGCTGCGGGTGAACTTCATCGCCCCGGCCTCGATCGCCCGGGCCGCCCACCCCTACCTCGCGCGGACCGGCGGCCAGCTGCTGCTCTTCACCTCCAGCTCGTACACCCGGGGCCGGGCCGACTACAGCCTGTACTCCTCGGCCAAGGCCGCGGTGGTCAACCTCACCCAGGCGCTGGGTGACGAGTGGTCGGCCGACGGCGTCCGGGTCAACTGCATCAACCCGGAGCGCACCCTCACCCCGATGCGGGTGCAGGCGTTCGGCGAGGAGCCGGAGGGCTCGCTGCTGAGCAGCTCCGCGGTGGCGCGCGCCTCGCTCGACGTGCTGGTGGCCGACATCACCGGCCAGATCATCGACGTGCGCCGCGAGTCGGTGCCCGCCCAGCACCGCGAGCCCGCCGCGGTCGGCGCCTGACCTGCCGCTCGTCCCGCCCCGACCGGGAACCGGGGACGGCCCGGTGCAGTCACCTCTGCGGACGGCACGATCGAACGGCTCCGCCGGAGGTACCCGCATGACCGCACCTGGCCGCCCCGCCCCGCTCGGGCGGCGCCGCTTCCTGCTCGGCACCGCCGCCGCCCTGGCGGCAGCCGGGTGCGCCCCGGCGCCGCGGGCAGTGCCGGGCCCGGGCCCCCGGTTCGACCTGGCGGCGCCTGCCGCCCGGCTGCTGCGGGAGAGGCCGCTCTGGTACGGCACCCTGCCGCAGTCCTTCGCCGTCGACCCGGTCCACGGCCACCTGTACGTCACCCAGGCCGTGGAGGCCGGGGTGCGGCTGCCGGGCGACGACCGGCCGGCCGCGGCCGTGGAGGGCCGCAGCGGCGACCTGTGCGTCAACCGGCTGGACCTGGCGGGCAACCGCCTCGACTTCATGCGACTGAAGGGCTTCGGCCACGGCGTCGGGCTCGGCGTGGAGCAGGCCGACGGGGAGGTCTTCGTCTGGACGGAGGCGGACGTCAACCCGGCGTCCGGGTACGGGCGGGCACTGGCCAGGACGCGGTACGTGCCGGGCGCGGTGCTCTCGGCGGCCGACACGGACCGGGTGACCGTGCACCGCCCCGTCCCGGGGTCGACTGCCAACCAGCCGGCCCTCGACCCGGTGACCGGCCGCCTCGCCGTCCGGTATCGCCTGGACGGACGGACCCGCTACCGCGTCCACGACCTCGCGGACGCCCGGCGCGGCGCGTTCGGCTCCCCGCTCGCCGAGGTCGCCGAGACCGATCTCGGCAGCGGCGAGGAGGACGTCTTCCAGGGTTTCGCCGTCTTCGGCGACTTCGTCTACCGGCTGCTCGGCACCGCGTACGGCCCCGCGTCGGAGGACGGTTCGGAGTCCGGCGGCAACCCGAAGGACGCCCGCGGCAACGCCTCCGTCTCGGCGATCGACCTGCGCACCGGCGAGGTGGTCGAGCGGGTCCGCACGGAGGCGGCGTGGAGCCTCGACTGGCGGGAGCCGGAGGGCATCGCGGTGGACCCGCGGGGACCGCGGCTGTACATCGGGTTCGGCGGCGGCCAGGGCCGGCCGTGGACGTTCACCGTCTACGCCAAGGACCGGGTGGTGGGGGTCAGCTCTTCTTCAGCCGGTAGATGACGGTGTCGCCGGTGACGCCGACGACCTCGTAGTGGGTGTCCAGGAGGCTCTCGATCCGGGGGATCAGCACCGGCTGGTACGGTGCGGTGCCCGAGTCGTCGACCACGATCTCCGGCAGGCCCTTGGTGGCGAGCTCCTGGTCGAAGGTCTGCCAGGCCTCGCTGACGCTGTACTGCTCGCCGACCTTCTCGCTGTCCTTGCCGCCGCTGAAGTTGGTGAGGAACCCGGCGGTCAGGTAGCGGCTGGCCGGTCGGCGGTCGGCCAGCCAGTACAGCTCGGGGTGCATGCCCCAGACCAGCACGGTGTCCTTGGGGGTGGTCTGCGCGGCCACCGCGGTGGCGACCTCGGTGGTCTGGGTGAGCTTCTGGCCGGGCCAGAAGACGGCGAGGCCCCAGAAGACCGTGCAGGCGACCGCGGAGTACGTCAGCACCGGCCGCCAGCGCACCGCCGAGGTCGCGACCGCGCCCGTGCCGAGCAGCACCAGCGGCGGCATCAGCTGCAGGTAGTAGTGGCCGAAGAAGTGGAAGCCCACGCTGACCGCGACCACCGAGGACAGCAGCCACACCCACAGGTCGGTGGTGGAGCCGTACTCGGTGCCGACCGCGGGCACAGGCCGCCGGCGGCGGCGCAGCCAGAGCCGGCGGGCCAGCGGCACCACGAAGCCGAGCCCGGCGACCAGCAGGATGGCCGAGTTGCCGAGCGCCCGGCCGAGCATCTGCAGCCAGGCGCCGCCGAGCGAGGCGTAGTCGCCGCTGCCGGTCACCACCCAGAACAGGAAGCCCTTGGGCTTGGTGAGGATCAGCGCGACCAGGGCTATCGGCAGGGCGAAGCCGAACGCGATGGTGGCCAGCACCGGCGGCCAGCGCACCCCGCGCCGCCGGGCGTCCTGGAAGAGCATCCAGAGCACCGGCAGCAGCACGGCGCCGCCGGTCTGCTTGGTCAGCGAGCAGACCGCCACGGCGATGCCCGCGGCCAGCCAGCGGCGGCGCTCGGCGTACCGGAAGGCGGCCACCATCGCCGGCAGCATGAAGACCTCGAAGGTGGCGGCCTGGGTGTCCTCCGGCGACAGGCCGATGGAGAGCAGCAGGTAGAGCACGCCGGCCGCGCCGCCGGCCCGGTTGCCCCAGCGCCCGCGGGCGATGGAGGCGAGCAGGACGGCGGTCAGCAGGTGGGCGCCGATGGCCAGGGTGCGCAGCGGCCAGAGCGAGCCGGAGCCGAACAGGGCGAAGCACGCCTGGTACAGCCAGGGCAGCAGCGGCGGCTTGCGGTCGACCACGGTGTCGTACAGGACGCCGCCGTCGGCGAGCATCCGGGCCTGGGTGGCCAGGTAGCCCTCGTCCGGGCTCCAGACCGCCCGCAGGAAGGACGGCAGGTGGGTGGCCGCGGCCAGGACCGCCAGCACCGGCACCAGCCTGCTCCAGTAGCCCGTCCGGACCGTCGCGGCGAGGCGCGCGGTCAGGGCGGCCTGCGGGCTGCTGGTCTGAGTGGGCACGGGTGACAACCTACCTGTCGGCCGTCTCACCGGCACCGCTGGTACCGGTATCCGTACGACGATCGGCCGGTTCCGGCCGGTCGGGTGCGCGGGACGCGCGGTCTGGGGACGCCCGGTTCGGGGACGACCGGGTTCGGGGGGCCGGGACACGAACGCGGCGGGGGGGCGGGGCGGGGCGGGCGCCCCCCCCCCGCCCGGGGGCCGGCCGGGGCGGGGCGGCCGGGCGCGGCGGGGCCCCCCCCCGGCGCC
>NZ_JBHWBW010000262.1:0-10552 GCF_042735675.1 Kitasatospora sp. NPDC059571 | reverse complement strand
GGGCGGGCCGGCCCGGGGCCAGGGTGGGCGGCCGCCGCGCTGCGGCCGCCCCGGGTCCAGCTGCGGTCAGCCGCCGATGAGGGCGGTGTACGCGTCGGCGTCGAGCAGCTCGTCGGTCGCCTCGACACGGACCTTGAACAGCCAGCCGCCCTCGAACGGGGCGCTGTTGACGAGCGAGTTGTCGTCGAGCACGGCCTGGTTGACCTCGACGATCTCGCCGGTGGCCGGCGAGTACAGGTCGCTGACCGACTTGGTCGACTCGAGCTCGCCACAGGTCTCACCCGCGGTGACGGTGTCACCGACCTCCGGGAGCTGGACGTAGACGATGTCGCCGAGGGCGTCGGCCGCGTGGGCGGTGATGCCGACGGTCGACACCCCGTCCTCGGCGACGGTCAGCCACTCGTGCTCCTTGGTGTACTGCAGGTGCTTGGGGTTGCTCATGGCGTCATTCTCCAGGATCGCAAGGGGGGAAGGGCGGTGCGGTCCGCCGGTCGGACCGGGCGGTGGACGGTGTCAGCCTCAGCGGGCGCGCTTGTAGAACGGCAGCGCCACGACCTCGACCGGCTCGTGCTTGCCTCGCACGTCGACCGCGACGGCGCTGCCGGGCTCGGCGTGGGCGGCGTCCAGGTAGGCGATGGCGATCGGCCTGCCGAGGGTGGGGGACGGCGCGCCGGAGGTGATCCGGCCGATCACGGTGCCGTCCGCGGCGACCACGCTGTACTCGGCGCGGGGCACCCGCTTGCCCTCGGAGACCAGGCCGACCAGCTTGCGCGGCGGCGCGGTCTCGGCCTCGGCGACCGCCAGCTCCAGGGCCTTGCGGCCGACGAAGGCGCCCTCGTTGGTGGTCTTGTCGAAGCGCACCACCCGGCCCAGGCCCGCGTCGAACGGGGTCAGGTCGGTGGAGAGCTCGTGGCCGTACAGCGGCATGCCGGCCTCCAGGCGCAGCGTGTCGCGGCAGGACAGGCCGCAGGGCACCAGGCCCTTGTCGGCGCCGGCGGCGGTCAGCGCCTGCCACAGGTGCTCGGCGTCGGCCGGGGCGCAGAAGACCTCGAAGCCGTCCTCGCCGGTGTAGCCGGTGCGGGCCAGCCAGACCTGCTTGTCGGCGACGGTCGCGGGCAGCAGCGCGTAGTACTTCAGACCCGGCAGGTCGGCGTCGGTCAGCGAGGCGAGGATGCCGTTCGCCTCCGGGCCCTGGACGGCGATCAGCGCGTACGCGTCGCGGTCGTCGCGGACGACCGCGTCGAAGCCCTCGGCGCGCTCGGTCAGCGCGTCCAGCACGACCTGAGCGTTGGAGGCGTTGGCGACCACCATGTACTCGTCCTCCGCGGTGCGGTAGACGATCAGGTCGTCGAGGATGCCGCCGTCCTCGCGGCAGATCATGGTGTAGCGGGCGCGCAGCACGCCGAGCGCGGAGATGAAGCCGACCAGCGCGTGGTCCAGCATCTCGCCGGCCTGCGGGCCGGAGACGGTGATCTCGCCCATGTGCGAGAGGTCGAACAGGCCGGCCTTCGTGCGGACGGCGAGGTGCTCCTCGCGCTCGCTGCCGTAGCGCAGCGGCATGTCCCAGCCGGCGAAGTCGGTCATGGTGGCACCGAGCGAGCGGTGCAGCGCGTCGAGCGCGGTGAGGCGGAGGGACATGACGGCAGGACTCCTTGGCTGCTTATGGGCATGCTGGGGTGGAGTCTCCCCGTCTGTCGTCAACAACCTGAGAGCTTCACCGCCTCCTCAAGGATGGCGGCTTGCACCGTGGGTGGGCGCACGGCGCGGCCGTGTCCACTTTCCAGATGTGCCTCGCCCGTGCGGTATCTGTGCCTGAGAGATTCCGGGGAGGACTTGCTCCTTCGGCGCCGGTCGCGCCCTGTCGGGCGTCCGGACTCTCCCGCGCGGGTTCGAGCGGCCGGTATGCGGTTGTCTGGTCGAGCGCGCTCATCATGGCATGCCGCCGACCCTGATGGGAGAGGGGGAGGCCCGCTAGGCTCTGTACAGGGGTCGATCGAAGGGGCGGTTCATGGGGTATCCGGCGGGCGAGGCACAGGCGTGGGCCGCACCCGGTGAGGCGCCGGCGGGCGGCGGCTGGCCCGCCAACGAGCTGGAGCAGGTGCTCACCGCGGCGCTCGGCGATCCCGGCGCGACGCCCCGGGTGATCGAGGTGCTCGCCCGCAGCCAGGTGTGGATCCCGCTGCCGGCCGGCGCCGACCCGCAGGGCGGCTCGCTGGACCTGCCGACCATCGAACTGGCCGGTGCGCCCTACGTGCCGGTGTTCTCCTCGCAGGAGCAGTTCCTCCAGCACGCCCCCGGCATGGCGTTCGCGATCGCCCCGGTGTGGGAGTTCGCCCGCGGCCTGCCGCTGGGCATCGGCATCGCGGTGAACCCCGAGGCGCCGGTGGGCATCCCGGTGCCGCCGGAGGGCGTCGGCGAACTGCGCCGCGGCCCGCGCGACGAGTGGTCGGCCGAGCCGGCCCCCGAGGGCGCCGCGGTGGCCCTGCGCGAGCCCGAGCCGCACCAGGAGCCGTACGCCTTCCTGGCCGCCGCCACCGCCGAACTCGCCGCGCTGCCGGGCGTGCTGACGGCCCGCCGGGCGATCGCCCGGGTGGAGGCGGACCCGCCGCAGCTGTACGTCGGCATCCAGCTCGACCCGGCCTTCCCGGCCGAGCCGGTGCAGGTCAACGAGGCCCTCGGGCGGGCACTGGGAACCGCGCCGCCGCCCTGGGGCGTCCACCTGGTGCTGCTCGACCTGGCCGACGACCCGGTGGTCGAGTGGCTGCTCACCCGGGTCGCACCCTTCTACGTGCGCGGGTGACCCCCGGCCCCGGCGGGGCCAGGAGGGGGAATGCGGTATGACGCCTGTCGGCACGGCCCCATAGGGTGCTCCCCGACAGTCCGGGCGCAAGCCCACACCAGCAGCGGACACGGAGCGGACGGGGCGCGACGAGTGAGAGAGCGGAGCGAGGCGGGCGCATGAGCGCGGCAGCGGCCGGCGGCGCACCCGGCGGATGGGGCCAGGCGCCCGGGAGCGACCCGGGGGCCATCGAGCGCGCGCTCGGCGCGGTCGCCCCCGAGCGCTGGGAGGCGTACGAGGAACTGCTGCGGGCCCTCGCCCAGGGGCAGGTGTGGATGCTGCTCTGGCACGGCACCCCCGGCAGTCCGGACGCCCAGTACGGGAACATGGACATCAGCGGGCACGGCTACGCGCCCGCGGTCACCTCGCCCGAGCAGCTCGCCGCCAGCGGCTGGGCCCGCGCCCACGAGGTCATCTCCGGCCAGGAGATCGCCGCGGCACTCTTCCGCACCCGCTGGGGCCTGTGGCTCAACCCGCACGCCCCCGGCGGCGGCGTCGGCGTCCCGTGGGCCGACCTGCGCCGGATCGCGGTCGGCCTGGACCGGCTGCCGGCCGGCCCGCTGCGCATCTCCGAACCCCAGCTCCAGGCACCGCAGTTCTTCGGGCTGCTGGAGCAGCAGGCGGCCGAGGTGCGGCCGCTGCGCTCGCTGCGCCGGGCCTGGGTGCAGCCGGTGCTCGGCGAGGCGTACCTCGCGATCGGCCTGGACCTCTACGACACCTCGCCGCCGGCCGTCGAGGCCGCCCGCGCGCTGGTGCAGCGCGCCGCCGCGCTCGCCCCGGAGGGGCTGGCGGTCTCCACCGTCGCGATGGCCGACGAGTTCGACCCGGTGGCCCTGTGGATGCGGGCCAACGCCCGGCCGTTCTTCGACCGCGACGCCCGCTACGGGCAGCCGCAGGCACCCGCCCCCTACCCGCCCTACGGTTACGCTCCGCAACCGGCGCCGGGGACCCAGGGCTGGCCGCAGCAGCCGTGGCCGGGCTATCCCGGACGCTGACAACACCTCCGCACACCATCCGTCCCGGGCACCCTGCTGCCCGGCGGATGGCGGGATTCCGCCAGTGGCGCGATTCCGTCAGTACCCGTCCGGAGGCCTGTCCGCGCCATATCGTGGCAGTTTCCCGCCGCTGGCGACCTTACGCCAGTCCATCCCTTGGTGGTTTTGTTTCAACCATGTGAAGACACCTATTCGCCCGGCTTTGCCGTGCATGCGGTAGATCACAGTTGGGCATCCTTCGGTTTCCCCCTCTGGCGGAACGCTGCTCCGATGACGGAGAGTGCTGCAAACGCAGTGCGCGAGGCGAGCCCCACAAAGGCGAACGCGTACCTCGGACAGTTGGACCGCGCGATGTGCATGCCGCGCAACCCAGCACACCAGCAAGGCCCGCAGTACCCGCTCCTGCATCAGCCGGACATCCACCGCCGCGGCCCAGGCCGCACACCGGATCGCCGGCGCCCCCGAAAACGAACTCTGCACCGCCGCACCGGCGTACGGAACCACCGCACCGCTCTGCACCGCACCTGTCGCGAACTCCGGACCGTCCGAGGTCCGGGCCCAGACCGGGCCCGGGTCGCCTCGCCGACCGGAACCGTGGGCCGGCCACCGTCGGCGAGGGGAACGAACTGACTCATGACCACACCCACCGAGACCACCGGCTCTGCGCGGCCTGAAGCCGCGCCCGCGGGCGGCCCGTCCAAGAGCATCCAGGGACGCTCTCCCGGACGGATCGCCTGGGACCGGCTGAAGCGAGACAAGGTCGCCCTCGCGGGCGGCATCGTCGTGATCCTGCTGATCATCGCCGCGATCTTCGCTCCGTTGCTGTCGTCGCTCTTCGGCCACCCGGTCGACGAGCCGCACCCGGACCAGATCAACCCCGACCTGGGCCTTCCCAAGGGCTCCTTCGGCGGAATGAGCGGCGACTTCCTGCTCGGCGTCGACCCGACCTTCGGTCGCGACGTCTTCAGCCGGATCCTCTACGGCGCGCGGATCTCGCTCACCGTGGCCTTCCTCGCCGCCGCGGTCTCCGTGGTGATCGGCGTCGTCCTCGGCGCCGCCGCCGGCTACTTCGGCCGCTGGGTGGACTCCGCGATCAGCCGCGTGATGGACGTGCTGCTGGCCTTCCCGCAGCTGCTGTTCTCCATCGCGCTGGTCTCCGTGATGCCCGACTCGCTGCTCGGCCTGACCGGCAGCGGCGTGCGCATGGCGATCCTCGTGCTGGTGATCGGCTTCTTCGGATGGCCGTACATCGGACGTATCGTCCGAGGCCAGGCCCTGTCGCTGCGCGAGCGCGAGTTCGTGGACGCGGCCCGCAGCCTCGGCGCCGGCAGCATCCACATCCTGTTCCGGGAGCTGCTGCCCAACCTGGTCGCCCCGATCCTCGTCTACGCGACGCTGATCATCCCGACCAACATCCTCAGCGAGGCGGCGCTCAGCTTCCTGGGCGCGGGCGTCAAGCCCCCCACGCCGTCCTGGGGCCAGATGCTCTCCGACGCGACGAAGATCTACCAGGTCGACCCGACCTACATGGTCGTCCCCGGCCTCGCGATCTTCATCACGGTGCTCGCCTTCAACCTCTTCGGTGACGGCCTGCGCGATGCGCTCGACCCCAAGGGCAACTAGTCCAGCCCTCCCTCAGACCCGGCAGGTCCCTCTCAACCTGCCTGCCCCCGGCGGACCGTTCGTGCCCGCACATCACCAGGAGGATTCCTCACCCATGAAGCGCAACAGGACACTTGCTGCAGCCTCCCTCGTGGCGGCACTGGCCCTGACCACCGCTGCCTGTGGCGGCACCAAGGGCGGTGGCACGAACGACACCGCGAACAAGGGCGCGTCGGCGAGTGGCTTCAACGCCGCCGTGGACAAGGTGCTGAACCCCTCCGACAAGAAGGGCGGCACGCTCAACCTCTGGACGAGCACCGACGTCGACTCCCTCGACCCGGGCCGTGCGTACTACGCCTCCGTCTGGAACTTCGAGCGCTTCTACGCCCGCACCCTGCTCGCCTTCGACGGCAAGCCGGGCAAGGACGGCCTGAAGCTCGTCCCGGACCTCGCCGCCGCCCAGCCGAGCGTCGCGTCCGACGGCAAGACCTACACCTTCCACCTGAAGCAGGGTCTGAAGTACGAGGACGGCTCCGCCATCACCTCGAAGGACGTCAAGTACGGCATCGAGCGCATCTTCGCGCAGGACGTCGTCGCCGGCGGCCCGACCTACCTGATCAACTCCCTGGACCAGGGCCAGAACTACCCCGGCCCGTACAAGGACACCGACCCGAACAAGCTGGGTCTGAAGACGGTCGAGACCCCGGACGACACCACCATCGTCTTCCACCTGGCCAAGCCGGACTCCTCCTTCCCGTACCTGCTGGCCATGGGTTCGGCCTCGCCGGTCCCGCAGAAGCTGGACACCGGTGCCAAGTACGGTGACAAGCCGGTCTCCTCCGGCCCGTACAAGTTCAGCAAGGTCGAGCCAGGCAAGGGCTACGAGCTCGTCCGCAACACCAACTGGGACCCGAGCAGCGACCCGTTCCGCAAGGCCCTGCCGGACGTCGTCAAGCTGACCGTCACCACCAACGCGGACGACATGGACGCGCGTCTGCTCGACGGCTCCGCCGACCTCGACTGGGGCCAGACCGGTCTCTCCCAGGCCGCCCAGGTCAAGGTCCTCCAGGACTCGAAGCTGAAGGCCAACACGGACGACCCGTACAACGGCTTCATCCGCTTCATCGCGCTGAACCAGAAGGTCGCGCCCTTCGACAACATCCACTGCCGCAAGGCTGTGCTGTACGCGGCCGACACCACCGCCCTGCAGACCGCCCGCGGCGGCTCGGTGGCCGGTTCGACCTTCGGCAGCATGCTGCCCCCGAACATCCTCGGCTCGGACGACTACGACCCGTTCGGCCTGACCAAGGGCAAGCCCGACGTCGAGAAGGCCAAGGCCGAGCTCAAGGAGTGCGGCAAGGCCGACGGCTTCACCACCACCATCGCCGTCCGTGGCAACAAGGCCAAGGAGGTCAACTCGGCCGTCGCGCTGCAGACCGCCCTCAAGGCCATCAACGTCACCGTCAAGGTCGACCAGTACGACGGCAAGCTGCTCGCCTCCGTCGCCGGTTCGCCGGACGTCGTCCACCAGAAGGGCTACGGCCTGATCGTGGCCGGCTGGGGTGCCGACTACCCGAACGGCGCCGGCTACATGCAGCCCCTGATGGACAGCCGCTTCATCACCAAGACCGGTAACAGCAACTACCCGGAGACCGCCGACCCGGCGATCGACGCGCTGTTCGACCAGGCCGCCGCCGAGGTGGACCCGGCCAAGGCCGCCGACCTCTACAAGCAGATCAACCACAAGGTCGTCGACACCGCGGTGTGGCTGCCGATCGTGGCCGACAAGGCGCTCAACTACCGCAACCCGCGCCTGACCAACGTCTTCATCACCGACGCGTTCGGTGAGGTCGACTTCCAGGCGCTCGGCGTCTCCGACGGCAAGTGACCTGCTCCGTCCTCACCCCGTAGTTCGCACAGCTAGTCCGAAGGGCAGGTGAAGGTCCCGCCCGGGTCGGCAGCCACCCCCACAGGGGTGCGCCGGCCCGGGGCGGGGCCGACCGCAGTGCTCGTGTATCTCATCCGACGGCTCGTCAACGTCGTCGCCATGCTGCTGGTGGTCTCCGCGGTCACCTTTGGCATCTTCTTCATGGTGCCCAAGCTCACCGGGACAGACCCCGCGCTCCTGTACGTCGGCAAGATCGCCGACAAGGTGGCCGTCGAGGGCATCCGTCACAAGATGGGCCTCGACAAGCCCATCCTCGAGCAGTACCTCCTGTTCCTGAAGGGCCTGTTCGTCGGGCGCGACTACAGCACCGGCGTGGACATCACCCACTGCTCCGCCCCGTGCTTCGGTTACTCCTTCAAGACCGAGCAGGAGGTGTGGCCCGTCCTGCTCGACCGGCTCGGTGTCACCGCCTCGCTCGCCGCCGGCGCCTCCGTGCTGTGGCTGGTGTTCGGCACCGCGACCGGCGTGGTCTCGGCGCTCCGCCGCCGCACCATGATCGACCGCATCAGCATGACCACCGCCCTGGCCGGCGTCTCGCTGCCGATCTACTTCACCGGCATGCTCGCCAGCGCGATCTTCGTCTACCAGCTCGGCTGGTTCCCGCACGACTACGTGAACCTCGGCGACGACCCGGTCGGCTGGTTCCAGAACCTCGTGCTCCCGTGGGTCACCCTGGCGTTCCTCTACGCCGCGACCTACGCCCGCCTCACCCGTGCCACCCTGCTCGAGGTGCTCGGCGAGGACTACATCCGCACCGCCCGGGCCAAGGGCCTCGGCGAGCGGACGGTCATCGGCAAGCACGCCATGCGCTCCACGCTCACCCCGATCCTCACCGTCTTCGGCATGGACCTCGGAGCTCTGATCGGCGGCGCGGTGCTCACCGAGACGACCTTCAACTTCCGTGGCCTGGGCTACGAGGCGGTCGCCGCGGTCAGCTCCAGCGACCTGCCGGTGATCATGGGTGTCACCCTCTTCGCCGGCTTCTTCATCATCATCGCCAACCTGATGGTTGACGTGCTGTACGCCGTTGTCGATCCTCGGGTGAGGCTGTCATGAGCAAGACCCTGAACACCCAGAAGCCCACCTCGTTCCTGTCGGTGCGCGACCTGCGCGTGCACTTCCCGACCGAGGACGGCCTGGTCAGGTCGGTCGACGGGCTCACCTTCGACCTGGAGAAGGGCAAGACCCTCGGCATCGTGGGCGAGTCCGGCTCCGGCAAGTCGGTCACCTCCCTGTCGATCATGGGCCTGCACCGCACCGGCACCAAGCGCGGCGCCCCGCGGATCTCCGGCCAGGTCTGGCTGGACGGCGAGGAGCTGATCGCGGCCGACCCCGAGCGCGTGCGCAAGCTCCGCGGCCAGAAGATGGCGATGATCTTCCAGGACCCGCTGACCGCGATGCACCCGTACTACACGGTCGGCGCCCAGATCGTCGAGGGCTACCGGGCCCACCACCCGGGCACCAGCAAGAAGCAGGCCCGCACCCGTGCGATCGAGATGCTCGACCGGGTCGGCATCCCGCAGCCCGACAAACGGGTGGACGCCTACCCGCACGAGTTCTCGGGCGGTATGCGCCAGCGCGCCATGATCGCCATGGCCCTGGTCAACGACCCCTCGCTGCTGATCGCGGACGAGCCGACCACCGCCCTGGACGTCACCGTCCAGGCGCAGATCCTGGACCTCATCCGGGACCTGCAGAAGGAGTTCGGCTCGGCCGTCATCATCATCACCCACGACCTCGGCGTGGTCGCCGAACTCGCCGACGACATCCTGGTGATGTACGGCGGCAAGTCGGTCGAGCGCGGCCCGGCCGCGACCCTCTTCGAGTCCCCCGAGCACCCCTACACCTGGGGCCTGCTCGGTTCGATGCCCCGGCTCGACCGGGAGCTCCAGGACCGGCTGATCCCGGTCAAGGGCACCCCGCCGAGCCTGATCAACGTGCCGTCCGGCTGCGCCTTCCACCCGCGCTGCCCGTACGCCGAGCTGACCGGCGGGCGCTCCTCCTCCGAGGTGCCCGTGCTGGCCGAGGCCGCTCCGCGGCACCACGCGGCCTGCCACCTGCCGATCGCCGAGCGGCACCGGATCTTCGCCGAAGAGATCGCACCCCGGCTGTGACCCGGCCGTTCGTTCCACACTCAGGAGACAACCGATGACGGACCCATCGACGGCGGTGATCCCCGCACCCGCGACCGCCTCCGACCGTGAGCCGCTGCTCAAGGTCACCGGTCTGACCAAGCACTTCCCGATCACCAAGGGTCTGCTGCGCCGCCAGTCCGGTGCCGTCCGGGCCGTGGACGGCCTGGACTTCTCGGTCAACGCCGGCGAGACCCTCGGCGTGGTCGGCGAGTCCGGCTGCGGCAAGTCGACCATGGGCCGGCTCGTCACCCGGCTGGACGAGCCCACCGGCGGCAAGATCGAGTTCGAGGGCACCGACATCACCCACCTGGGGGTCTCGGCGATGCGTCCGCTGCGGCGGGACATCCAGATGATCTTCCAGGACCCGTACTCCTCGCTGAACCCGCGGCACACCGTCGGCACCATCGTCGGCGCGCCGTTCCGCCTGCAGAAGGTGGCCACCGAGGGCGGCGTCAAGCGCGCCGTCCAGGAGCTGCTGGAGCTGTGCGGTCTCAGCCCGGAGCACTACAACCGCTACCCGCACGAGTTCTCCGGCGGCCAGCGGCAGCGCATCGGCATCGCCCGCGCGCTGGCGCTCAAGCCGAAGATGATCGTCGCGGACGAGCCGGTCTCCGCGCTCGACGTGTCGATCCAGGCGCAGGTGGTCAACCTCCTCGACGACCTGCAGAACGAGCTGGGCCTGACCTACCTGATCATCGCCCACGACCTCTCGGTCGTCCGGCACGTCTCGGACCGCGTCGCGGTGATGTACCTCGGCAAGATCGTCGAGATCGCCGACCGCGACTCGCTGTACGGCTCGCCGATGCACCCGTACACCAACGCGCTGATGTCCGCGGTGCCGACGCCGGACCCGCGGCGCAAGGAGCGCCGCGAGCGGATCCTGCTCACCGGTGACGTCCCGTCGCCGCTGAACCCGCCGAGCGGCTGCCGCTTCCGCACCCGCTGCTGGAAGGCGCAGGACGTCTGCGCCACCCAGGAGCCGCCGCTGGTCGCGGCGAAGGCCGGCCACCAGGTGGCCTGCCACTTCCCGGAG
>NZ_JBHWBW010000261.1:2876-10555 GCF_042735675.1 Kitasatospora sp. NPDC059571 | reverse complement strand
GCCGCGGCGCCGCGGGGGGGGGGCTGGGGCGGCGGGGGGGGGGGGGGGGCCCCCCCGCGGGCGCGCGCGCGCGCCCCCCCCCCGCGCGGCCCGGGCGGTCCGCGACGCCGCCGAGTGCGATCCGAGCGGCGGTGATCCGGCCGTCCGGGCCGAGGACGAGCTCGGCGCCCGCGGCGACCAGCGGGAGGCTGCCCCGCTGGACCCCGTACTCGGCGACGGCGGCGGTGGGGGCGGGGGCGGGGCGGGGGAAGCGGATCGCGGTGAGCAGCTCGCCCACGGCGAGCGCGGTGCGGTGCGTCCCGGTGAAGAACTCCCCTGCGGAGATGACCCGTTGACCGGACGGCCCGAGTGAGTCGAGTTCCGCGTCGAGCAGGACGGCGAGCAGGCACCACTCGGCGGCCGGGTCGGCGTGGGCCAGGCTGCCGCCGACGGTGCCGCGGACGCGGACCGGGAGGTGGCCGATCAGCCGGGCGGTCTCCGGCAGGACGGGCAGGCCGGCCAGGATCCCCGGGTCGGCGGTCCGCTCCAGGTCGGCGTGGGTGGTGAGGGCGCCGATCCGCAGGGCGCCGTCCTGCCGTCCGGTCCCGCGCAGCGGGGCCAGCCGGCCGATGTCGACCAGTGCGGTGGGGCGCACCAGCCGGCGGTTCAGCAGAGGGAGCAGGCTCTGGCCGCCGGCGAGGACGCGGGCGTCGGGGCCGTACTCGGCGAGCCGGTGGACGGCTTCCTCGGCCGTGTCCGGCCGGCAGTAGGCGAATGGCGGCGGCTTCATGCCTTCTCTCCTGAGCGGGGCTCCGTGGGGACGGGCGCGGGTGTCCGGCCCCCCCGGGGGGGGGGGGGGGGGGGGGGGGGCCCCCCCCGGGGGGGGGGGGGGGGGGCGGGCCCCCCCGGGGGCGGGGTCGGTCAGGGCCGGTTGAGCGGCGGCACTTCGAGCGTGGTGTGGCCCAGCTGGCGCATCAGGTCGGCGATGTCGAAGTGCGCCGAGCGGGAGATGACCTTCTCGCCCACGAAGTGGTCGATGCCGATGGCGGTGAACGTGGCCTGCTTGCCGCTCGGCGGCAGCCCGCGGAACGGGCCGAGCTGGGTGCCGATGCACTCCACGCGGGTGATCACGGTGTCGCCCTCGGCCCACTGCTCCTGGACGAGGTCGCTCATGTCCGGGAAGGCGGTCAGGAAGGCCCGGACCCAGCTGCGCACGCCCTCGGGGCCGTGCAGGTCGAACTGCGGCCAGTGGAAGTCCTCGTGGAAGAGGTCGTCCGCGAGCTCCAGCTCGCCCTTGGTGATGATGTGCTCGAAGAGCAGGGCGATCTTCTGCTTGCGGACCTCGGGGGAGGTCCCCTGCGGAACGGCGGTCATGCCGCGTCCTCTCTCGGTCGTGGTCGGGGGGGGGGGGGGGGGGGGCCCCCCCCCCCGGGGGGGGGGGCGCGCGCGAGCGCGCGCGCGCGGGGGGGGGGCGCGCCCCCGGCGCCGGGGCGCCGCGCCCCCCCCCCGCGCGGGGGGGGGGGGGGGCGCCCCCCCCCCCCCCCCCCCCCGGTGCCCGGTCGTGGTCACTTGGCGGCGCGGGCGGGACGGGGCAGGGACAGGCTGACGGCGGCGGCGATCAGCACCAGCACCAGGTCGATGACGCCCACCCAGGAGAAGGCGGAGGCGTAGGAGCCGACGCCGTGCGGGGTGCCGAGCGCCCCGAAGAAGACCGAGCCGATCGCGGCGACGCCGGCGGCGCTCGCGAACTGCTGGGCCGTGGTGAGCACACCGGCCGCGGCGCCGGCCTGCTGCGGGCGGACCCCGGCGAGCACCGAGCCGACCAGGGCCGGCACGGCCAGGCCGTTGCCGAGGCCGATCAGCACCATCGGGCCGATCAGCCGGGCCGGGCTGGTGTGGTCGCCGGAGGCGCCGAGCACGATCAGCAGGGCGACGAAGCCGACCGCGGCGATCGAGCCACCGGTGGTGATCATGCGGCTGCCGTACTTGGCGGTGATCCGCTGCGAGGCGATGGACGCGCCGGAGAAGGCCAGGCCGAGCGGGGTGAAGGTGAACCCGGCCTCCAGCGGCTTCAGGCCGAGGCCCGACTGGAGCACCAGGGTCAGCGTGAACATGAAGCTGAAGAACCCGGCGAAGGTCGCGATGCTGACCACCAGGCCGCGGCTGAACGCCCGGTCGGCGAAGAGTGACAGGTTGAGCAGCGGCTGGCCGCCGCGCGCCGCCAGGCGGCGCTCCCACAGCAGGGTCAGGACCATCGCGGGCACCGAGGCGATCAGGCTGACCCAGGTCCAGGCCGGCCAGCCCTGGATCCGGCCGAGGATGAGCGGCACCAGGGCCAGCGCCAGGCTGACCGGGACGCCGACGGCGCCGACCGGGTCGAGCGCAGGCCGTGCGGTGGGCTTGCGCCTCGGCAGCAGCCGCAGGGCGAAGCCCAGCATGACCAGGCCGATCGGCAGGTTGACCAGGAAGATCACCCGCCAGCCGAGACCCGCCACGTCCGCCTGCAGCAGCGCACCGCCGAGCACCTGCCCGGCGACCGCGCCGACGCCGACCGTGACGCCGAACCAGGACAGTGCCTTGGCCCGCTCCGCGGGCGGGAAGGTCGCGGTGATCAGCGCGAGCACCTGCGGCACCATGGCGGCACCGGTCAGGCCCTGGACGAGCCGGGCGGCCACCAGCTCGCCCGGCGTCTGCGCGATGCCGCACAGCACCGAGGCGATGGTGAAGGCGACCGTGCCGGTGAGGAAGACCGCCCGGGACCCGTACAGGTCGCCGAGCCGGCCGCCGGTGATCAGACCGCTGGCGTAGGTGAACGCGTAGCCGGCGACGATGAGTTCGAGTGCGGCCTGGCCGGCGTGCAGGTCGTGCTCCAGCGACGGCGCGGCGACGTTGACCACGTAGAGGTCGAACTGCGCCATGAACATGGCCGCCAGGATCACCGGCAGCATCAGCCAGCGCTTGGCGTACGGGGCGGCGTCGGCCGCGGGGGCCGGGGCGGCGGACGCCCCGGTCCCCGGGCTACCGGCGGCCCCCTTCTGGGTGAGAGACATGGCAGGTGGGTCCCTTCGGGGGTTGCGTGTCAGGTGGGGCTCAGGCGGCGTTGGCCTTGGAGCGCTCCTGCTCCAGCCGCCAGTCGATCTGCGCGTACTCGGCCTGGGCGCGGGCGATCGCCTCGTCCACGTCGCACACGGTCGGCAGGTCGAAGTGGGCGACGATCTTCTCCAGCCGCTCGCGGGGGGTGCCGGAGACCATGAAGTACGGGATCTCCAGCTCGTCGAGGGCTGCGAGCAGCATGGCGTCGCAGGTGGCGCGGAAGCGCTCGTTCATCGGCCGGTGGCCGTCGGCGGAGAGCTTCAGCTCGTTGCTGAGGTGCACGAAGCCGTCGAACGACGACCGCACGTGCTGCTTGAAGTAGTGGCCGAGCTGGGCGGTGACCTGCTCGAAGAAGGCCATCTCGGGGGTCGCCTCGGGCACGTACCCGTCCGGTGCGGCGCCCGGGTCCATGCCGAACTCGACGCGCACGGCGGCGTAGATCCACTCCTGGAGGGACGAGCCGTCGGCTATGAAGCTGTCGCCCAGCAGGGCCTCGTTGACGGCGCGGCCGACGTGGCGGCGCACGGCGAGCTGGACGTACTCGGCGGGGGTGACCTCGGTGAGCGCCTTGCCCGGGACGGCGTCCGGCATGATCTCGCGGATGGTCTTGGCGGGGGAGCGGGGGATGCCGGTCAGGTGCGACAGGGCGATCGCGGTGGAGGTCTTCCCGGCGGAGTAGGTGCCGGAGATGGAGATGCGCATGGGAGTGCTTCCTTGTCGTGTGGTGGGTCAGCGCGCGGTGGCGGCGACGCGGGCGGGCAGCTCGTGGGCGAAGGCGCAGTGCATGCCGATGCCGGCCATGCCGCCGCGGAGTTCGACGCTGCGCCACACGCCGCCGCGCAGCGGCAGCAGGCGCTTGCCGGTCAGGGCGACGCCGGTGGCGAGCGGCAGGCCCTCGACGAGTTCGGCCTCGGTCCCCTCCTCCGGGGCGGTCAGCACGGTCTGCGTCATCCAGAGGGTGTTGCTCTCGGCGCGGCTGAGTCCGTCGAGCTCGTACATCAGCACCTGCGCCAGCTGGAGGTTGACGACGAAGCAGTCGATCAGACTGACCGCCGGGCGGCCGCCGGCCGCGATGCCCTCGTCCGGGTCGGGCGCGCCGTCCGTGCGGGTGAAGCGGACGGCGGCCGTGGCCGCGTGCTCCGCACCGTCCACCGCGACGTCGGTGATCTCGTGCCGTCTGAACTTGAACCCCTCGCCGTAGAAGCGGGGTTCGCCGGGGCCGAGGGCCTCGGCGAGGCTGCCGAAGCGGGCCTCGGCGGCCGTCCGGGAGACGATCGGGTGCTCGGTCTCGACGCGCACCCGCAGGTTGCCGACGGCGCACTCGTGGACCGAGCGGTACCGGTCGCCGGCCGGTTCGGTGGTGCGCAGCCGGGCGGAGACCGGCACGCCGAGCAGGTCCTCCTGGGGCGCGGTGCCGGCCCGCAGCACCACCTTGGCCAGCCGTACGGTGCGGCGGTCGGCCGGGCTCAGCCCGTAGGCGTGCGCCAGGTGGAGTTCGGCGAGCTGGACGCCCAGCACCAGCGCGTCGACCGTGCTGAGGTGCGGCCGCAGGTCGGTGCCGTCCTTCTTGCGCGACCAGTCGGCCGGGTAGTCCAGGTCGAGCAGGCCGCGCACGCCCGGGTCGGCGGCGCCGGCCGGGGTGGCGGTGAGGCCGTGCACGCCGTACCCGGCCCGCTGGTAGCCGCGGGAGAAGAACCGGGTCTCGCCGGGGCCGAGGTAGTCGTCGATGGAGTGCAGCAGCAGCTGCTGGTCGGCGGCCACCGGGTCAGACCCCGGTCGGCGCAGGCACCGGCTCGCCGGCCAGTGCCGCGGTGTAGGCCTGCACCAGGTCGCTGACGGTGCGCATGTCGGTGATGGAGACGCCGTCCGCGAACGGGTCCACCCCGAGCTCCATCTCCAGTTCGATCAGCAGCTGGGCCAGGGTGAGCGAGTTGAGGCCGAGCTCTATCAGGTCCTCGCTGTCCTCGGCGGCCGCGGCCTCGTTGTCGGGGTCGAGCAGGAGGGTCCGGATCTCACGGTCGATCAGCTCGCGGATCTGCGTCTGGTTCAGCATGTGATGCCTCCGTCGATGACTAGGGACTGCCCGGTCACGAAGTGCGCTCGGGCGGAGGTGAGGAAGAGGATCGCGTCGGCGATCTCGTCGACCGTGCCGAGACGGCCGAGGGGGGTGCGGTGCTGGATCTTCTCCCGGTTGCGGTCGGTGACGTCCGCGGTCATGTCGCTGTCGAAGAAGCCGGGGACGATCGAGTTCACCCGGATGTTGAACGCGCCGAGCTCGCGCGCCAGGCTGCGGCTGAAGCCGTCCAGTCCGGCCTTGGCCGCGGCGTAGACCGAGACCCCGCGGTAGCCGCGGATGGCGTTGATGGACGAGATGTTGATGATGTTGCCCCCGCCGTGCCGGGTCATCAGCCGGGCGCAGGCCTGGGTGAGCTGGATCGGCGAGGTGAGGTTCTCGGTGATGAGCGAGTCGATCTGCTTGGACGGGGTGGTCAGCAGCAGTTCCTGGTGGAGCACGCCGGCGTTGTTGACCAGCAGGTCCACCCGGCCGAAGCGGCGGCCGACGTTGCGGGCGAAGACCCGCATGCTCTCCGGCTCGCCGAGGTCGGCCGGCGCCCAGTGGAAGTCCTCCGGGTGGGCCTCGGCGGTCGCCGCGGTGAACTCGTTGGCGCGGCGGCTGAAGGTGGCGACCCGCCAGCCGTCGGCCAGCAGCCGCTCGACCAGGGTCCGGCCGAGCCCGCGGCTGCCGCCGCTGACCACTGCGACCCGGTGCACCGCGGCCGCGCCCTCGCCCGCCGGGTCCGCGCTCACGCGGCGCTCCGGATCTTCTTGAACCGGTCGGAGTGCTGGTCGGCCTCGGAGATCTCCACCACGACCGGGACCTTGTAGGCCTCCAGCCGGCGGGCGCAGTGCTCGCGCACGGCGCGGACGACGTCGGCCCGCTCGGCCGGCTCGACCAGCTTGACGGTCGCCCTGACCACCATGCCGGTCACGTGGCTGGCCCGGCCGGAGACGGTGGCCTCGGCGATGTTGGGGATCTCCAGCAGGACGTTCTCGACCTCGCTGGGGTACACCTTCTCGCCCGCGACGTTGATGATCTCCGACTTGCGGCCCAGGATGCGTACGTAGTCGCCGTCGATCTCCACCGCGTCCTGGGTGTTGAAGTAGCCGTCCGCGTCGAACGGCGCCGGGGCGTTGAGGTAGCCGAGCATCGCCATGTCGGAGCGGATCCACAGGATGCCGTCCACGATCCGGTGGTCGAAGCCGTCCCCGCCGAGCTTGACCCAGAGGCTGTCGTCGCTCTTGGACTTGGTGGGCATGATGCCCAGCTCCGACAGGCCGTAGGTCTGCTTGAACCGCACCTGCGGCAGGGCCTTCTTGAGGCTCTGCAGGGTGCCGAGCGGCATCGGCTCGGTGCCGTAGGTGATCAGCTTCAGCGAGCCGATGTCGTGGCGCCGGTACGCGCCGGAGATCAGCAGCATGTTGAGGAAGGTCGGGGTGGTGGGCAGCACCTGGACGCGGTGTGCGGCGACGGCCGCGCAGACCGTCTCGGCGGTGCGCTCGGCGACGGTGATCACCGCGCCGCCCTGGCTGAGGGTGTGCAGCAGGGTGTTGATGCCGCCGATGTGGTCCAGGTTGAGGAAGGCCAGGGTGCGGGCCGCCCGGGTGGGTGCGCCGTACTTGGCCAGGACCCGGGAGAAGTCCAGCACGGTGGCCTTGGAGCGCCCGGTGGTGCCCGAGCTGAACAGCACCAGGCCGGGGACGCCGGCGTCGCGCAGCGTCCGGTACAGCTCGTGGCCGGCCGCGCGGCCGGTGCGCTCGAACTCCCGGGAGCCGTCCGGCGCGATCACCACGACCGCCTCCACCTCGGCGATCTCGTGGAACTCGGCCCGCTTCGCCGCGGGCAGCGGGGTGAGCGGGACGACCACCGCCGCCAGCTCGACCAGGGCGAGCAGTGCGGCGCAGGCCTCGACGCTGCTGGCGCCCTCCACCACGACCACCTGGCCGGCGCCCACGCCGCGGTCGGTCAGGTAGGCCTGCCAGTCGGCGGTGCGCTCGACCAGCTGCGCATAGCTGGTGGGCGTGCCGTTGAAGACGATCGCCTCGGCGTCGCCGAAGGTTTTCAGGCGTTCCAGGAACTGGGTCATCGGGTCCCTCCCTTAGCTGTTCTGACTCTTCGGTCCATGGGCTGCCGCACCCGGGCGAACCGGCCCGGCCCACCCGTTCGGGCGCTCTGCCTCCAGCAACTCCTCCGTCAGCGTCAGCAGTTGCTCGGTCGCCTTGTGGAGGTGCCAGGCCGCGCGGGCGCCCGCGTCGGGGTCGAGCTCGCTGCCCCAGCTCTCGCGGTGCAGCTCCAGGCAGGTTCTGGTGCGGTCGATCACGGAGCGGTCCGTGCGGTCCACGTCGACTCCTCGGGGACTGCGGTTCAGGGACTGCTCCGCCAGGACGGCCGGCGGGGCGCCCGGAAGCGCTCCGCCCCGGTCCAGGCGGGGCGTGCGGTGGCGGGCGCGGCCGCCCCCCGGCCGGCGATGCCCGTGGGGCCGTGCGGGATGAGGTCGGCCGGCTGCGCGGTGATGGCGGCGTGGTGCCCGGGGGCGGCGTTGGGGTGG
>NZ_JBHWBW010000261.1:0-2866 GCF_042735675.1 Kitasatospora sp. NPDC059571 | reverse complement strand
CGGGCGGGGGGGCCCCCGGCCCCCCCCCCCCCCGGGGCGGGGGGGGGGGGGGGGGGGCGCCCCCCCCCCCCCCCCGGCCGCGGATCCCGGTCGGCCGGTGCCGCATCACGACGGCCAGCAGCGCGGTGATCGCGGCGAGTTCCTCGGGGTCCGGGTTGCCGTGCACGACCCGGACCAGCGGCGTCGGTCCGTCCCGGCCGGCCATCAGACGGGCTGGTTGCCGTGCTTGCGGCCGGGCAGGTCGGCGTGCTTGAGGCGCAGCACCGCCAGGGCGTCCGCCAGGACCCGCCGGGTGTCGGCCGGGTCGATGACGTCGTCCACCAGGCCGCGTTCGGCGGCGTAGTAGGGGTGCATCAGCTCGCTCTTGTACTCCTTGATCTTCTGTGCGCGCATCGCC
Organism: Kitasatospora sp. NPDC059571; assembly: GCF_042735675.1. Taxonomy (NCBI): domain Bacteria; kingdom Bacillati; phylum Actinomycetota; class Actinomycetes; order Kitasatosporales; family Streptomycetaceae; genus Kitasatospora; species Kitasatospora sp. NPDC059571. The sequence goes on along the minus strand of NZ_JBHWBW010000261.1, from coordinate 2,469 downwards.
TCGGGGTCCTCGGCGGCGGCGATGTCCCGGCGGAAGATGACGTTGGCGGCGCCCTCGGCGCCCATCACGGCGATCTCGTTGATCGGCCAGGCGTAGGAGAGGTCCGCGCCGATCGAGCGGGAGTCCATGACGATGTACGCGCCGCCGTAGGCCTTGCGCAGGATGAGCTGGATGCGCGGCACGGTGGCGTTGCAGTAGGCGTAGAGCAGTTTGGCGCCGTGCCGGATGATCCCGTCGTGCTCCTGCCCGACGCCGGGCAGGAAGCCCGGGACGTCGACCAGGGTGACGATCGGGATGTTGAACGCGTCGCACATCTGCACGAAGCGGGCGGCCTTCTCGCTGGCGTGGATGTCCAGCACCCCGGCCAGCGACTGCGGCTGGTTCGCCACGATGCCGGCCACCTGGCCGTCGATCCTGCTCAGCGCGCAGATCACGTTGGTCGCCCAGCCCGGCTGGATCTCGAAGTAGTCGGCGTCGTCGACGACCTCCTCGATCACCTTGCGCATGTCGTAGGGGCGGTTGCCGTCGGCGGGCACCAGGTCGAGCAGTGCCTCGCAGCGGCGGTCGGCCGGGTCGCCCGACGGCTCGGCGGGCGGCAGCTCCCGGTTGTTCTGCGGCAGGAGCGACAGCAGGCAGCGCACCTCCGCCAGGCAGGTCTCCTCGTCGTCGTAGGCGAGGTGCGAGACGCCCGAGACGCCGGAGTGGACGTCCGCCCCGCCGAGCCCGTTGTGCGAGATCTGCTCGCCGGTCACCGCCTGCACCACGTCCGGGCCGGTGATGAACATCTGCGAGATCCCGCGGACCATGAAGACGAAGTCGGTCAGCGCCGGCGAGTACGCCGCGCCGCCGGCGCACGGGCCGAGCATCACGCTGATCTGCGGGATGACGCCCGAGGCCCGGGTGTTGCGCCGGAAGATTCCGCCGTAGCCGGCCAGTGCGGTCACGCCCTCCTGGATCCGCGCCCCGGCCCCGTCGTTGAGCGAGACCAGCGGCGCCCCGGTGGCGAGGGCCATGTCCATGATCTTGTGGATCTTCTCCGCGTGGGCCTCGCCGAGCGCCCCGCCGAAGATCCGGAAGTCGTGCGCGTAGACGAACACCGTCCGGCCGTGGACGGTGCCCCAGCCGGTGATGACGCCGTCGGTGTGCGGCTTCTTCGCCTCCAGGCCGAAGCCCTGGGCGCGGTGCCGCCGCAGCGGCTCCACCTCGCGGAAGGAGCCGTCGTCCAGCAGCAGTGCGATGCGCTCCCGGGCGGTGAGCTTGCCCTTGGCGCGCTGTGCCTCGGTCGCCCGGGGTGACGGCCCGTCCTGCACCGCGGTGCGGACGGCGCCGAGCTCGGCCACGCGGCCGCGCAGGTCCCGGTGCTGAGGCGCCGTCGCGACCGGACGGGCGCGGGGCTGAGTCGTCATGAGGATGCCTCCATCGGCAGGAGCCCGGCCGGGGCCGGCCCGGCTCGATGGGCCAAACATACACTCAAGTCCATTCGGTGGCTAGGAGCTAAAAATGAACTCTGATCCACTAAGGTTGCATCGCCCCTGGTCGGGAGGGCGGTGAGGCGGCGTTGACATGGATTTAACTCTATGTTTGGGTTGAAGGACATCAATGCACTCCAGTGCAGCAGCGACGATGTCACCTGGAGGCCTGCGTGCGTCAACCCTCGGACGCCGGACCGGCCGTGACCACGCGGCGGGCCCGCAACAAGGAGCGCGCCAGGGAGCGCGTCTACGCCTCGGCCATGACTCTGATCAGCCAGAAGGGCTATGCGGACACGTCCGTCGCGGAGATCGCGGAACATGCCGACATCGCGCGCGGCACCTTCTTCAACTACTTCCCGCGCAAGGAGGCCCTGGTCAACGCCTGGGCGGAGCAGCGCAGAGCACGGCTGATGTGCCGTCTGGGCTCGCGCCCGCAGCGCGGCCTGGGCGTCGCCGAGGCGCTGCGCGCCTGCATGTCCGACCTCGGCGACCTGAACGAGGAGGACCCGGCGCTGAGCATGGCGATGCTCACCGCGTGGGTGCAGGCCGGGCGCCCGCTGGACGAGGAATCGCACCTCGGGGCGATCTTCTCCGGGATCGTGGCAGCCGGCCGGGCCCGGGGCGAGGTCTCCTCCGCGGTCGACCCCGGCCTGGTCGGCGAGGTGCTGCGCGACCTCTACCTGGGCGCCCTCTATCGCTGGATCCGGCAGTTCCCGGCGGTGCGGGAGTACCGTCCGCTCGGCGCCGACCTGCAGGCCGACCTGCAGCAGGCCCTCGATCTGCTGCTGAACGGCGTGGCCGCCCCCGCCGGGCCGCACCACGACCCGCGCTGACCCCGTCTCCGGGCCCCCTCCCCCGGGGTTCGGGCCGGTTCCGCCGGCACCCTGGGCCGGTCCTGGATCAGGCGCTCCGAAAGGGCCGTGGGGGGGGGGGGGGGGCCGCGGGCGCGCGCGCGGGGGGGCGGGGGGGGTGGGGGGGGCGCGCGCGGGGGGGCGGC
>NZ_JBHWBW010000260.1:0-10555 GCF_042735675.1 Kitasatospora sp. NPDC059571 | reverse complement strand
TCGCCCCGGGTGAGCGGGGCCGGCCCGCCGCGGGCGCCGTCGGCCAGCGCCGTGAGGTCCTCGGCGCGGCAGCCCTGGGTGGTGCCGACCAGGTGGCCGTCGGGGCGGATCAGCAGCACGGTGTGCGGTTCCGCGCCCGGGTACTCCTCGGTCACCAGCACCTCGGCGGGCACCGGCAGGGCCTCGGCGACCTCGGTGAGCCGGGGCATCATCCCGGCGCCCAGCCAGTGCCGGGAGGACCAGACCGCCGTGCCCGGGGCGACCAGCAGCAGCAGGAAGCCGAGCCCGAGCCGGGCGCGCAGCCGGTCGGCGGTGCCGTCGGCGGTCACCACCGGGAGGTCCGGGACGAGGACGCCGGGCGCGGTGGGGGGCAGGTTCTCGGTGAGCGCGGTGCCGCGCCCGGGCGCCCGCTGCACGGGCACCCGGCCGGGCACGCCGGAGGGCGCGGCCGGGTAGGCGGGTGCGCCGCCGAAGCGCCCGGTGCCGAGCTGGCCGTCGGCCAGCAGCGTGGCGTGCTTGCGGAACGAGCCGGTGAGCAGTGAGCGCCGGGTCTGCTGCCAGCCGCGCAGCGGGCGCAGCAGCGGCATCGCCTGGTCGACGGCGCGCAGCCGGGCGCCGACCGCGCCGCGGCGTTCGCTCTCGTAGCCGTCGAGCAGCGAGCCGCCGGGCTGCGGGCCGCCCGCGTGGAGGTGCCAGGCCAGTGCGAGGCGCCAGGCGAGGTTGTCGGCGTCGCGCAGGCCGTCGGCGAGGTTCTGCATGCCGAGGGCGCCGTGCAGGTGGGCGGCGTCGCCGGCGAGGAAGCACCGGCCGGAGCGGAAGCGGGCGGCGAGCCGCTGCTGGGCGGTGTGGTCGGCGGCGGCGAGCAGTTCGTACGGGGGCAGTTCGCCGCACCAGCCGGTGAGGGTGGCCCGCACCCGGGCGAGCAGGGTGTCGCCGGTGACGATGCCGGGCCAGGTGGCGTGCGGGTCGACCGGCTCGGTGGGGGCCGGCCGGCCGGGGGGCAGCCGCCAGTCGAGTCGCCAGAGGCCGTCCGGGAGCGGCCGGGCGGAGGCCTCGCGGTCGCCGCGCCACGGGGGTTCGCGGTGCAGCCGGGCCTCGCCGGGGAACGGCAGGTCGACCCGGACGGTGGCCACCGCGTGCCGGTCGACGGCGGGCCGCCCGGGGAAGCGGATCCCGAGCAGCTTGCGGACGGTGGAGCGGGCGCCGTCGCAGCCCACCAGGTGGCTGCCGCGCCACCAGGTGCGGCTGCTGTCGCGGGTGCCGGTGGTGCGGACGCCGACGCCGTCGCGGTCCTGTTCGAGTTCGACGACCCGGGTGAGCGGGACGAGCTGGATCAGCGGGGTGGCGGTGACGGCGTCGAGCAGTCCGCGCTGGAGGCGGTGCTGGGCCAGGTGCAGCACCGGCTCCCCGTCGAGCGGGATGCGCAGCACCTCGGCGCGCCGGCGCCAGATGGTGAAGGCGTCCCAGGCGGCGGCGTCGGAGCCGGCCCGGCCGTAGCCGAGCCGGCCGAGGAAGGCCGTGCTGTCGGGGCCGAGGACGACGGTGCGGGGACTCTCCGGGCTGACGCCGGCGCCCTCGTCGAGGACGATGCTGGGCACCTCGTGCCGGGCGAGGGCGAGGGCCAGGGCCAGGCCGACCGGCCCGGCCCCGACCACGATCACCGGGTCCACGCGGGGACCTCCGGACGCGCAGGATCAGCATGTGCCGCGTGGGTGGTCCCGGGTGGTGTCACGAACAGCAATGCAACAGATCACCCGGGGTGGCGTCAAGCAGCGGCCGGTGTGCGCCGGTTCGCGCCGCGGCGGCTGCGCGCCTCGAGCCGGCGGGCGACGGCGGTGAGGATCAGGCAGAGGCCGACGTACAGCGGGCCGATCACCATGATCATCGGGATGTACGGGTAGCCCGGGGAGTTGGACGCGATGATCTTGCCCGCGTACAGCAGCTCGGGGTAGGTGATGACGAAGCCCAGCGAGGTGTCCTTCAGGGTCACCACCAGCTGGCCGATGATGGCCGGCAGCATCGAGCGGACGGCCTGCGGCACCAGCACCAGCGTCATCGTCTGGGTCTTGCGCAGTCCCAGCGCGTACGCGGCCTCGCTCTGCCCGCGCGGCACCGCGTGGACGCCGGCCCGGATCACCTCCGCCTGGACCGCCCCGTTGTAGAGCGTCAGGCCGACCACCAGCGCCCACAGGGGCTCGGCGCTGAAGACCCCGCGGTACAGCGCGAAGATCATGATCAGCAGCGGCATCGCCCGGAAGAACTCCACCACCCCGCCGCACACCGCCCGCACCGGCCGGTGGTCCGAGAGCCGGCCGGCGGCCAGCAGCGCACCCAGCACCAGCGAGCCGGCGGCGGCCAGGCCGAAGGCCTTCAGGGTCGCCAGCGCCCCGTCCAGGATGCGCTGCTGGACGGCCTTGTACTGGAAGGCCGACCACAGCTCGGCGTCGAACTGGCCGGCGTCGGCGAGCTTCACGTAGGCGTACCCGAACAGTCCGGCGATGCCCGCCAGGGCGAGGACGCCGAACAGCCGGTACCGCAGCCGGGCCCTCGGGCCCGGGGCGTCGAAGAGGACGGTGGCGGCGGTGCGGGTCGCGGTGCTCATCGGGCCACCGCCAGCTGCGTCTCCAGCAGGCGGAACACGCCGCGGACGGTGAAGCTCATCACCAGGTACGCCAGGGCCGTCCAGAAGAAGATCCCCACGATCGCGTACCCCTTGTCGGTCAGAGTCTGCTGCACGCTGTAGAGCTCGGAGACGCTGAACGCGCCCGCGATCGCCGAGTTCCTCGGCAGCGCGATGAAGACGCTGCTCATCGGGCCGAGCACGGTGCGCGCCGCCTGCGGCAGCACCACCTGCCCGAGCGTCTGCCCGAACGTCAGCCCCAGGCTGCGGGCCGCCTCGGCCTGCCCGAGCGGCACGGTGTTGATGCCCGAGCGCAGCACCTCGCAGACGAAGCTCGAGGTGTACGCGCTGAGCGCGATCACCGCGAAGGTGAAGCTGTCGAGGTGCACGTCCAGGTGCGGCAGCCCGAAGACCACCGCGAGGAACAGCAGCGTCAGCGGGGTGTTGCGGAACACGTTCACCCACACGGTCGCGAACACCCGAAGCGCGGGCACCGGGGAGACCCGGAAGGCCGCCAGCACGGTGCCGAGCAGCAGCGCGAAGAACGCGCTGACCGCGCTCAGCTCCACCGTGGTCAGGAAACCGTCGCGGAAGAGCGCGAAGTTGTCGAACAGCAGGCCCACGCCGGCGGCCCTCCTCTCTCGTCGATCAGCCGGTCGTCACCGGGGTCAGTAGCGCTCCAGCGCCGGGGCGGCCGGGGCGGGCGAGCCGGACAGGCCGAGGGTGGCGTCGTACGCCTTCTTCCAGTCGCCGTTGTCCTCGTGGGCCTTCAGCGCGTCGTCGATCGCGTTGCGCAGCACACTGTCGTCCTTGGCCAGGCCGACGCCGTACTTCTCGGTGGAGAACGGCTTGCCGACGACCTTGAGCTTGCCGGCGTTCTTGGCGCCGAAGCCCTTGAGGATCGCGTCGTCGGTGGTGACCGCGTCGATCTCGTCGGTCAGCAGCTTCTCGACGCACAGGGCGTAGGTGTCGTAGTGGATCGCCTTGCCCTTGCCGATGTACTTCTCGATCTGGTCGATCGAGGTGGAGCCGGTGACGGTGCAGACGTTCTTGCCGACCGCCGACTCCGGGCCGGTGATCTCGGTGTTGTCCTTGCGCACCAGCAGGTCCTGGCCGGCGATGTAGTACGGGCCCGCGAACGAGACGTCGTTCTTGCGCTTGGCGTTGATGCTGTAGGTGCCGACGTAGTAGTCGATGTCGCCGCCCTTGATGGCGGTCTCGCGGTTCGCCGAGACGACCGTCTTGAACTCGATCTGGTCCGGCGAGAAGCCGAGGTCGGCGGCGATCATCTTGGCGATCTCGATGTCGAAGCCGTTGCGGGTGTTGGTCGAGGTGTCCTCGAAGCCGAGGAACGGCTGGTCGGACTTGGCGCCGATGACCAGCTTGCCGCGCTTCTTGGCCGCCTGCCAGGTCGGCGAACCGTCCAGCTTCGCCGTGTTGTTGACCTGGTAGGTGGGCAGCTTCGGCGCGGCGGCGTCCGACCCGGTCGAGGGCGAGCCCTCCTTGCCGCAGGCGGCGACGGCGGTCAGGGCGAGCACCGACAGGGCGGCGGCGATCGTGCGACGGGTCCTCATGAGAGTGGACTCCCCTAGGGTTTCGGCCCCCGGGCGACCGGGGCGCGCTGGGCGGGACGTTCGTGACTGCGGCCGGGCACCCCCTCGGGCCCGGCCGTAGTGGATCATTCCTGATGCGGGTTCAGGCCGCGCTCAGTGGTGCGGGATCTGCGCTCAGTGGTGCAGGATCTTGGACAGGAAGTCCTTCGCGCGGTCCGAGCGCGGCGCGGTGAAGAAGGCGTCGGGCGTGTTCTCCTCGACGATCCGGCCGTCGGCCATGAACAGCACCCGGTTGGCGGCGGAGCGGGCGAAGCCCATCTCGTGCGTGACCACCACCATCGTCATGCCGTCGGCGGCGAGCCGGCGCATGACCTCCAGCACCTCGTTGACCATCTCCGGGTCGAGCGCCGAGGTCGGCTCGTCGAAGAGCATGACCTTCGGCTTCATCGCCAGCGCGCGGGCGATCGCCACCCGCTGCTGCTGGCCGCCGGACAGCTGGGAGGGGAACTTGTCCGCCTGGGCGGCCACCCCGACCTGGTCCAGCAGCTCGCGGGCGGTCCGCTCGGCCTCGGCGCGCGGCACCTTGCGCACCTTGACCTGGGCGAGCACCACGTTCTCCAGCACCGTCCGGTGCGCGAACAGGTTGAAGCTCTGGAACACCATCCCGACCTCGGCGCGCAGCCGCGCCAGCTCCCGGCCCTCGGCGGGCAGCGGGCGGCCGTCCACGGTGATCGTCCCGGAGTCGACGGTCTCCAGCCGGTTGATCGTCCGGCAGAGCGTGGACTTGCCGGAGCCGGACGGGCCGATCAGCACCACGACCTCGCCCCGGCCGATGCTCAGGTCGATGTCCTGCAGCACGTGGAGCGCGCCGAAGTGCTTGTTGACACCGCTCAGGACGACCAGCGGGGCCTGCGCCGCCGCGGCGGCGTCGGCGGCGGTGGTCTCGGTCATCGCGCGGTGCTCCCTCGTGTCGGCTCCCGGGGCGAACTCCCCGGGGCGGCAGTGCTCGTGGTGCCGGGGGCCGGAGCCGGCGGAGCCCGCGGCCCCCGGTGGGGCCGACCCTAGGAGTCCCGACGGCGCCATGTCAGTCGATCTGAGCGGAACTTGAGCATCACGATCCGGCCACGCACGGTGACCGTGCGCTGCGCCGCCGGCGGCGCGTCCGGGCTCCCGCGCCGGTATCGGCTCGGTAACGGTCGCACCCGCCCGTCGGCCGGGGGTTGACCGGGATGGTCCGATGGGTGTGGATGCCAGGGGCGGCGCGGTGCCGACCGGCTCACTGTCCCGCTCCCGGCGGTGGACGGCACAATACTCCGAACCGCATGGTCGGGCCCGGTGGGAACCGGGGCCGGCACGGGGGCGGTAGTGACTCCGGCACGGCCGGGGAAGAGGAGGACACGGATGCGACTGCTGCTCGTCGAGGACGACGACCGCGTCGCCGCGGCGCTGACCGCGGTCCTGGGCCGGCACGGCTTCCAGGTCAGGCACGCGCGCAGCGGGCACGAGGCGCTGGACGCCCTCGTCCCGGACGGCAGCGAGCCCTTCCGGGTCGTGCTGCTCGACCTCGGGCTGCCCGACCGCGACGGCTTCGAGGTGTGCAGCCGGATCCGGGCCGGCAGCGGCATACCGGTGATCATGGTCACCGCCCGGGCCGACATCCGCTCCCGCATCCACGGCCTCAACCTGGGCGCCGACGACTACATCACCAAGCCCTACGACATGGGCGAGCTGCTCGCCCGGATCCACGCGGTGGCCCGCCGCGGCCTGCCCGCCGGCGCCGCCGCCGACCGGCCGGCCGGCGGCCCGCTGGAGTCCCGGGGCATCGTCATCGACCGCGAGCGCCGCCGGGTCAGCGTGAACGGCCGCGACGTCCCCCTCACCCGCAAGGAGTTCGACCTGCTCGCGCTGCTCGCCCAGAGCCCCGGCGTGGTCTACCGCCGCGAGCAGATCTTCAGCGAGGTCTGGCGCAGCGGCTGGGAGGGCAACGGCCGCACCCTGGAGGTGCACATCGGCTCGCTGCGCACCAAGCTCGGCCTGCCCGGCCTGGTCGAGGCCGTCCGCGGTGTCGGCTACCGCCTGATCCCGGAGCAGCCCGCCGAGCCGGCCGCCGACGGGGCCGCGCCCGGCGCCGGCCCCGCCGGCGACGCCGCCGACCCGGCCGCCGCGGAGCGCTGACCCTCGTGCAGAACCGCCTGCTCGGCATCCTGCTCTCCCTGATGGCCTGCGTCCTGGCGGCCCTCGGGCTGCCGCTCGCCGCAGCCGTCGCCGCCGCCGAGCAGAGCCGGGTGGTCGTCGACCGGATCGACGACATCGCCCGCTTCGCCCAGGACCTGCCCACCCAGGGCCGCCCCGGCACCGACACCGCCGTCAAGGGCGACACCCAGCCGGTCGCCGGCGACACCACCCGGCTGCACGTGCTGGCCATCGAGGCCGCCCGCTACCACGACCTGTACGGCGTGCGGGTGGGCATCTTCCAGCGCGACGGGACGGCCGTCGCGGTCGCCCCGGACGACTGGACGGTGCCGCGCGACGGCGTCGGCGCGCAGGCCTTCCAGGAGGCCCTGGACGGCCGCCGCAGCCACAACCCGCCGCAGGTCTGGCCCTGGACGCCGGACCGCACGCTGACCGTCGCCCTGCCGGTGGTCCGCGACGGCGACGTGGTCGCGGTGGTGATCACCGAGTCCCCGACCGGACCGATGCGCGCCCGGGTGCTGCACCGCTGGCTCTGGATCGCCGCCGGCGAGGCCCTCGCCATGATCGTCGCGGTGCTGCTGGCCGTCCGCCTCACCGGCTGGGTGCTGCGGCCGGTGCGCACCCTCGACCGGGCCACCCACGACATCGCCACCGGCCGGCTGAACGCCCGGGTGGCGGCCAGCGGCGGCCCGCCCGAGCTGCGCCGGCTGGCCCGCTCGTTCAACGACATGGCCGACAACGTGGTGCTCGCCATCGACCAGCAGCGGGCCTTCGTCGCGGACGCCTCGCACCAGCTGCGCAACCCGCTCGCCGCCCTGCTGCTGCGGGTCGAGCTGCTCGGCCTCGAACTGCCCGACGGCCACCAGGACGAGATCGGCGCGGTCCGCGAGGAGGGCGCCCGGCTCGCCCGGGTCCTGGACGACCTGCTGGGCCTGGCCACCGCCGAGCACGCCCGCCCCGAACCGGAGCCGGTCGACCTGACCGCGCTCGTGCTGGCCCGCATGGACGCCTGGCGGCCGGTCGCCGTCCAGCGCTCCGTCGAGCTGGCCTGGGACGGCCCGGCGCTCGCGCACGGCTGGGCCGACCCGATCGGCTTCGGCAGTGCCCTGGACGCGGTGCTCGACAACGCGCTGAAGTTCACCCCGGCCGGCCGCCGGGTGGCGGTCGCGGTCACCCCGGGCCGCAAGGAGATCGCGGTCTCGGTGACCGACTCCGGGCCCGGCCTGACCGAGGAGGAGCTCGCCCGGATCGGCGACCGGTTCTGGCGCAGCCCCCGCCATCAGAACGTGGACGGCTCCGGGCTGGGCCTGTCCATCGCGCGCACCCTGCTGCTGGCCGGCGGCGGTTCGCTGGACTTCGCCCCCGCCGAGCCGAACGGCCTGACCGTGGTCCTCACCGTGCCCCGCAACCGGGAGCGCAGCGGCGTCACGGCTTGATCGAGGTGTAGAACCGCCGGGCGCCCTCGTGCAGCGGCAGCGGGTCGGTGTAGACCGCGGTGCGCAGGTCCACCAGCTGCGCCGCGTGCACCACCGCGCCGATGGTGTCCCGGCTGTCGATCACCGTCCGGGTCATCGCCTCCACCAGCCCGGGGTCGACGTCGTCCCGGGTGACCAGCAGGTTCGGCACCGCGACGGTGGGCACCGCCGTGCCGGCCGGCTCCGCCTTCGGGTAGGCGTCCTTGGGGATGGTCGCCGCCCGGTAGGCGTCCGTCTCGTTGCCCTCCAGCTGGTGCAGCGACTCCGACAGGTCCGCCAGCGGCACGATCCGGATCGGGAAGTGCTCGGACAGGTCGGTCAGCGCCCCGGTGGGCAGCCCGCCCGACCAGAAGAACGCGTCCAGCTTGCCGCTGCGCAGCTGGTCGGCGGCGTCGCCGACGCCCAGCAGCGCCGGGCGGACGTCCTTGTCGAGGTCGAGTCCGGCGGCGGCGAGCAGCTTGCGGGTGACCAGGTTCACGCCGGACTTCTCCTGGCCCACGCCGACCCGCAGCCCGCGCAGGTCGGAGGTCTTGTGCACCGGCGAGTCGGCCGGCACCACCAGCTGCAGGTAGTCGTCGTAGAGCCGGGCGATCGCCCGCAGCCGCCCCTTGGCGGGGTTGTCGAAGCCGGCCACCGAGTCCGCGGTGGCGATCGCGAAGTCGTCCCGGCCGGAGACCACCCGCTCCAGGTTGTCGACCGACCCCTGGGAGCTGTCCAGCCGCAGGTGCACGCCGGGCATCGCGGTCGCCGCGTACCCCTGCAGCAGCTGCCCGTACTTGTCGTAGACGCCGCGCTGCACGCCGGTGGCGAAGTTGACCTGGCCGCGCGGGTAGCCGGGGCCGGAGTCGGTGGCCAGCCACCAGCCGCCGAGCCCGGCCGTGACCAGCAGGGCGAGCACGGCCGCGAGCGGGCGGCAGCGGGCCGCGCGGCGGACGGCCGCGCCGAGGGCGACGGGCAGCGAGGTGAGGGCCATGCAGGGGATACTGCCAGGCGAGGCCGCCCGGCGGGAGGGCCGTCGCGGTGCCCGTACCCTTGCTGTCGTGGGTATGGAGGAGAGCTTGCGAACTTACAAGGTCGTCACGTACGGCTGTCAGATGAACGTCCACGACTCCGAGCGGCTGTCCGGGCTGCTGGAGGAGGCCGGCTACGCCAAGGCCGGCCAGGACGCCGACGCCGACCTGGTGGTGTTCAACACCTGCGCCGTGCGGGAGAACGCCGACAACAAGCTGTACGGCAACCTCGGCCGGCTCGCGCCCGTGAAGCAGTCGCACAAGGGCATGCAGATCGCCGTCGGCGGCTGCCTGGCCCAGAAGGACCGCGACACCATCGTGCGCAAGGCGCCGTGGGTCGACGTGGTCTTCGGCACCCACAACATCGGCCACCTCCCCGCCCTGCTGGAGCGGGCCCGGGTCGAGGAGCAGGCCCAGGTCGAGATCCTCGAGTCGCTGGAGACCTTCCCCTCCACCCTGCCCACCCGCCGCGAGTCCGCGTACGCCGCCTGGGTCGCGATCTCGGTCGGCTGCAACAACACCTGCACCTTCTGCATCGTCCCGGCGCTGCGCGGCAAGGAGGAGGACCGCCGTCCCGGCGACGTCCTCGCCGAGGTCGAGGCGCTGGTCGCCGAGGGCGTCGTCGAGGTCACCCTGCTCGGCCAGAACGTCAACGCCTACGGCTCCGACCTGGGCGACCGGGAGGCCTTCTCCAAGCTGCTGCGCGCCTGCGGCCAGGTGGAGGGCCTGGAGCGGGTCCGCTTCACCTCGCCGCACCCGCGCGACTTCACCGACGACGTGATCGCCGCGATGGCCGAGACGCCGAACGTGATGCACCAGCTCCACATGCCGCTGCAGTCCGGCTCGGACACCGTGCTGAAGGCGATGCGCCGCTCGTACCGGCAGGAGCGCTTCCTCGGCATCATCCGCAAGGTCCGCGAGGCCATGCCGGACGCCGCGATCTCCACCGACATCATCGTGGGCTTCCCCGGCGAGACCGAGGAGGACTTCGAGCAGACCCTGCACGTCGTCCGCGAGGCGCGCTTCACCAACGCCTTCACCTTCCAGTACTCCAAGCGGCCCGGCACCCCGGCGGCCGAGATGGCGGACCAGATCCCCAAGGCCGTCGTCCAGGCCCGCTACGAGCGCCTGGTCGCCCTCCAGGAGGAGATCTCCTGGGAGGAGAACAAGAAGCAGGTCGGCCGGACACTGGAGATCCTGGTCGCCGAGGGCGAGGGCAAGAAGGACGACCGCACCGACCGGCTCTCCGGCCGCGCCCCCGACAACCGCCTGGTGCACTTCACCCGGCCCGCCGAGCCCGTCCGGCCCGGCGACATGGTCACCGTGGAGATCACCTACGCCGCGCCGCACCACCTGCTCGCGGAGGGCCCGGCGCTCGCCGTGCGCCGCACCCGGGCCGGCGACGCGTGGGAGAAGCGGCAGGCCGCCCCGGCGGCCAAGCCCGCGGGAGTGATGCTGGGCCTGCCCACCATCGGCGCCCCGGCGCCCGCCCCGGCCGCCGCGGCGCCGGGCTGCGGCTGCGACAGACGCAGCCCGTGCACCGGGGCGGGCCGGCGGCCGCCCCCGGCGCGCCCCGCGGCGGCGCGCCCCCCCCGAGCGGGGGGGGTGGGGCCGCCCACCCCCCCCCGCCGCGGGCGCGCGCCCCCCCCCCCCCCGGCGGCCGCCCCGAACCAGCCCGGGATCGCGCAGGAGGCCATCACCGCC
>NZ_JBHWBW010000259.1:5275-10562 GCF_042735675.1 Kitasatospora sp. NPDC059571 | reverse complement strand
CCCCGGCGCGGGCGCCGCCCCGCGCCGCGCGCGCTATCACACCCGCGGAGGCCCCCCCCCCCCGCGGGGGGGGCCGCCTCGACTCGGCCCGCTCGATGAGCGAGACGAGGGCCGGCTGCTCCAGCGCGGCGACGATCAGCAGCGCGAGGTCGGCGCCGTGGGCGCGGGCCTCCCAGAGCTGGTAGGCGGTGACGATGAAGTCCTTGCGCAGGACCGGGGTGTCGACCGCCGCGCGGACCGCGTCGAGGTCGGCGAGCGAGCCGCCGAAGCGGCGCTGCTCGGTCAGCACGCTGATCGCGGCGGCGCCACCGGCCGCGTAGTCCTGCGCCAGGGCGGCCGGGTCGGGGATCGCCGCGAGCGCGCCCTTCGAGGGGCTGGAGCGCTTGACCTCGCAGATCACCCGGACACCGTCGCCGCGCAGCGCGGCCACGCCGTCCTTGGCCTCGGGCGCCCTGGCGGCGAGCTCCTTGAGCTCGTCCAGGGAGACCCGGGCCTGTCGCTCGGCGAGGTCCTCGCGGACCCCGTCGATGATCTCGTCGAGCACACTCACGCGAGCGCCCCCATCATGTCTGCTAGCGGATGCCGGCCGGGTCGTGACCCGCCCGGCCTGGCCGTCCGGTCGATCCGGCCGGGGCGACGGCCCGAAAAAGTGAGGATTCGGTGCGCATGCGCCCCCGTCGGCTCTTCGATGGTATCGGGCACCGGGCGCGCGGGGCGCATCCACCGGGCGTGCGTCTCGCGGAACGGACCGTGCGCCGGGCGCGGCGGGGCCGCGGGGCGCCGGTGCGCAGGGCCCGGTCAGACCAGCGGCGGGGCGAGACCGGCGCCGCCGGGCAGGTTCCGCACCACGGTGAAGACCGCGAGGACGACGATCAGCAGGACGGTCTGTCGGCCGCTGAACGACACCCGGGGCGGCCGGCCGTCGGTGAGCGCCGCCCAGACCCACCGCAGCCACAGCACGGCCAGCACCCCGGCGAGCACCATGACCAGCAGGTTGTCGTGCCCGGCCGCGGTCAGGTCACCGTGGGTGAGGGCGTGGACGCAGCGCAGGCCGCCGCAGCCCGGGCACCACCAGCCGGTGGCCCGGAGCACCGGGCAGACCGGGTAGTGGCCGGGGGTGTTCGGGTCGACCGTGGCGACGTACGCGGTGGGCAGCGCCACCGCGGCCAGGGCGGCCAGCGGGCGGGCCAGCCGTCGGCCGAGCGGGGCGGGGGCTGCGGGTGCGTTCACCCTGGAGATTGTGCCCCCACCGCGCGGGTGCGGGCGCAAAAGGGAACGGCGGGCGTGGCGCCCGCCGTTGCCGTGCGTACGGGGGTCAGCCCGCGCCGACCACGGCGCGCTCCTCGGCCGCCGGGGCCGCGGCGGCGAAGTGCGGGCTGGGCTGCTTGCCCATGCCGGCCATCGCCATCGCCTTGCCGACGACACCGCCGACCACGACGAGCAGCAGGCCGGCGACGACGAGCAGGGGGCTGGGGATGATCATCGCGACGCCGCTGACGGTGAAGCCGATGAACGCAATGGTCACGCCGGTCCAGGCGGCGGGAGTGTGGCCGTGCGCTGCTGCCGACATCTGTTGGTGCTCCTTGTTCTCCGGATCCCGGCCGGGCGGCGCGAGGCGCTCGACGGGTTGACGTCCTCCATTGTGCCGGGCCCTCACACCCATCCCCAAGGCGGCCCCTGGGTCAACCGGTGGGATCTTCGCCACGGTCGAGGGCCTTCCACAGCTCCGCCGAGGAGTCGGTCGGCCGGGGGGCCGCGGCGGCGCGGCGGGTCGGCGCGTCGTAGCGGGCGCCCATCGCCGGCCAGGTCCGGCCGCGGACGACGGTGAGCAGGCCGGCCGCGGCCAGCAGCAGCCCGCCCGCCACCGCGGCCCACGGCCAGGCGGTGTGGCCGATCTGCTCGGCGTGTGCACCGGCGAGCGCCAGCCTCCCGGCGGCCTCGCCGTCCAGCGCGGCGGTGTCGGTGGCCCCGAGCAGGGCGCCGGCCACCGCGCCCAGGCCGGCCAGCGCGGTGAGCGCCCCGACCGCCGTCCGGGCGGCGCCGCGCACCGCGAACACGGCCACCGCGGCCGCCATGGCGACCAGGGCGAGGCCGGCGGGCAGCCCGGTCAGCCGGGAGCCGGTGGCGCTGACCTCCAGCCGGCCGCCCGCGGTGCCGGCGACCACGCCGTGGGCCCAGACGCGGCCGACCGAGGTCAGCACGAGGACGGCGCCGAGTGCGGTCAGCAGCAGCATGAGGGCGAGCGGGCGGCGGCTGTTCTTCGAAGCGGGGGAACTCACCCGTCCACTATCGCCGACCGCACGGACCGGACGGTCAGCCGGGGTCCCTCGGGAACTCGTCGGTGCCCACCACCAGCGTCCGGCCGGCCAGCTGCAGGAAGAGGTCCGCGCCGAACGGCAGGTGCTCGGCGGTGCGGTAGAGGCCGGACGGCTCGGGGTCGGAGTGGACGGTGCACAGCCCCTCGGCCGGGTCCACGACCACGTACACCGGGATGCCGCCCGCGGCGTGCGCCCGCCGCCGGGCGGCGAACCGCAGGTCGTCGCGGGCGTGGGGCAGGACGTCCAGCACCGCCTCGACCGCCGGGGCCGCGGCACCGGGGCCCGGGCGGGCCGGGGCGAGCACCGCGAGGTCCGGGGCGGCGCCGGACACGGCGAGGCCGCGGCGGACCGTGCCCCGCCCGCCGAGCTGCTCGCCGATCTGCCGGGCCGCGGCGCGCACGATCGCGCCCGGGTCGCTGCTCATGCCGGCCGTCCCCTTCCTCCGGTCAGTTCACGATACCGGCGGGCGCAGGGTGGCGGCGGTGGCGACGGCGCGCAGCACCGCGGCCGCCTTGTTGCGGCACTCGGTGTCCTCGCCGTGCGGGTCGGAGTCGGCGACCACCCCGGCGCCGGCCTGGACGTAGGCGGTGCCGTCGCGGAGCACGGCGGTGCGGATGGCGATCGCGGTGTCGGAGTCGCCGGCGAAGTCCAGGTAGCCGACGCAGCCGCCGTACAGGCCGCGGCGGGTGGGCTCCAGCTCCTCGATGATCTGCATGGCGCGGGGCTTGGGCGCGCCGGAGAGGGTGCCGGCGGGGAAGCAGGCGGTGAGCACGTCGAAGGCGGTGTTGCCCTCGGCGACCCGGCCGGTGACGGTGGAGACGATGTGCATGACGTGGCTGTAGCGCTCGATCGCCATGAAGTCGACGACCTCGACGGTGCCCGGCTCGCAGACCCGGCCGAGGTCGTTGCGGCCGAGGTCGACCAGCATCAGGTGCTCGGCGCGCTCCTTCGGGTCGGCGAGCAGCTCGGCGGCGAGCTCGGCGTCCTCGTGCGGGGTGGCGCCGCGGTGCCGGGTGCCGGCGATCGGGTGCAGCATCGCCTCGCCGTCGGTGACCTTGACCAGGGCCTCCGGGCTGGAGCCGACCACGTCGAAGCCGCCCTCCGCGGTGCCGTCCGGGCCCGGGAAGCGGAACAGGTACATGTACGGGCTGGGGTTGGTGGTGCGCAGCACCCGGTAGACGTCCAGCGCGGACGCCGGGCATGGCGCCTCGAACCGCTGGGAGGGCACCACCTGGAAGGCCTCGCCGGCCCGGATGCGCTCCTTGACCGTCTCGACCGCGGCCCGGTAGGGCGCGCCGCCGAACGGCGAGTGCGCCTCGGCGGCGGTCGGGGTGAAGGTGGCCAGGCCCGGGTCGACGGGCTTGAGCAGGTCCGCCTCCATGGCGTCGAGGCGGGCCACCGCGTCGGCGTACGCCTCGTCGACGCCGCTCGCCCGGTCGTTGTGGTTGACCGCGTTGGCGATCAGCAGCACGGTGCCGTCGGCGTGGTCGAGCACGGCCAGGTCGGTGGCGAGCAGCAGGGTGAGCTCGGGCAGCCGCAGGTCGTCCGGGGTGAGGTCGGGCAGCTTCTCCAGCCGGCGGACGACGTCGTAGCCGAGGTAGCCGACCATGCCGCCGGTGAGCGGGGGCAGGCCGTCGTCGGTGTGCCGCGGGGTGTGCAGCGCGGTGAGGGCGGTGCGCAGCACGTCCAGCGGGTCGCCGTCCCGCGGGATGCCGACCGGCGGGGTGCCGAGCCAGCGGGCGCCGCCGTCCTCGCCGACGGTGAGGGTGGCGGCGCTGCGGACGCCGACGAAGGAGTACCGCGACCAGCTGCGGCCGTGCTCGGCGGACTCCAGCAGGAAGGTGCCGGGCCGTTCGGCGGCCAGGCTGCGGTACAGCCCGATCGGGGTGAGGCCGTCCGCGAGGAGCCTGCGGGTGACGGGGATGACCCGGGTGTCTGCGGCGAGCTTGCGGAAGGCCTCGAGATCCATGCGGCGGCACCGTTCGGAGGGGGGTGTGTCGGGCGGGGAGATCCAGCTGCGGGCCCTGGGGCTGCGGGCCGTGGGGACAGGCTAGCGAGCGAGGGGCAGCAGGTCGGCGTCGAAGCACGTCCGGTCGCCGGTGTGGCAGGCGGCGCCGGTCTGGTCGACCTTGACGAGCAGGGTGTCGCCGTCGCAGTCGAGGGCGACGCTGACGACCCGCTGGACGTGGCCGGAGGTGTCGCCCTTGACCCAGTACTCGCTGCGGCTGCGGCTCCAGTAGGTGCAGCGCCCAGTGGTGAGGGTGCGGTGCAGCGCCTCGTCGTCCATCCACCCGAGCATCAGCACCTCGCCGGTGTCGTACTGCTGGGCGATCGCGGGGAGCAGGCCGTCGGCGGAGCGCTTGAGGCGGGCGGCGACGGCGGCGTCCAGGGCGGTGGAGCCGGGGGCGGCGGGTGTGGAGGACATGGTGCCCATTCTCGCAGGTGTGATCACCGGGCCGGGCTCTCGCAGCCGTCCGGCCAGACCACCTCGACGAACAGGCCGGCCCGGCGGGCGGCCTCGACGACCCGGGCGGGCTCGCTGCCGGGGCGGCCGTCCCAGACGGCGATGAGCTCGTCGACGGTGCCGATCAGGGCGTGGCAGGTGTCGTCGCCGGGGCCGCCGGCGAGGGCGGGGGCCAGCCGGTGCACCGCACTGGCCCGGGCGGCCAGCCGGCGGCGGACGCCGGAGGGCTCCGGCGGGGCGCCGGCCGGGACGATGAGCTCGATCCGGCCGCCGTGCTCCAGGACGGCCTGGGCGAACCAGGTCTCCGGCCCGGGCCGCAGGCAGCCCACGCCGACCAGGTCGTAGGCACCGTGGGCGGTGACCAGCTGCCACATCCGGCCGCGGACGAGCATCTCGGTGAGGTCCGACAGGCCCTGGTGCCCGGTGATTCCGACGCGCATGAGTTCTCGACCCCTTGTCCGGGTCGTGCCGCTCCCAGCCTAGCGGGCGGCGCGGGGGTGCCGGG
>NZ_JBHWBW010000259.1:0-5265 GCF_042735675.1 Kitasatospora sp. NPDC059571 | reverse complement strand
TAGCCCTCTGTGGGTGGGGGGGGGGGGCCCCCCCGCGGGGGGGGGGGGGGGGGGGGGGGGGGGGGCGCCCCCCCCCCCCCCGCCGGGCCGGGTCAGCCGAAGGCCGTCTCGATCCGGGAGCGGTCGACCCGGTAGGGGGCCGGCTCGTGGTGCAGGCCGAGGTCGGTCAGCACCTCCTCCTTCATGGCGTCCTTGTTGGTGTCGCTCAGGAAGGCGTCCTTGGCCGCCGACTTCGCGGCCTCCTTGGCCGCCTCGCCGGGCGTGCCCTCGGGCAGCTCCTCGTCGGGGTCGAGCCCCATGGCGCCCTTGAAGGCGTCCTCCGCCTTGCCGGTGACGTACTGGTCGCCGTGCTTGACGGCCTGCCGGGCCGCGTAGTCGGTCAGGCCGGAGAAGTCCTTGTCCTTCAGGGCGGCCTTGCCGGCCTTCATCAGGCCGTCACCGCCCTCCTCGAACTCCCGCAGGCCCTGGGCGGCGGTCTTGACGTCCTTGACCGCGTCGAGGGCCGTGCGGGCGGTCCTGAGGTTGCGGACGGCCTTGACGGCCTGGCCGAGCTCCTTGAGCGCCTTGAGCAGCTTCTCCAGGTTCTCCGCGAGCTCGGTGGAGACCTTGGCGACGCGGGCGACGTAGACGGTGATCTCGGCCTCGGTGATCAGCGCGTCGGCGATCACGCCGATACCGGCGGTGAAGACCGCGATCACGGCCTCGGCGGCGAGCGACACGATGAGTGCCTCGATCGCCTCGGCGATGATGTCGATGATCATGCTCTCGGCCATCGCGCACTCCTGCGCGGCCTTGCTGATGATCCCGGCGGTCTGGTACATGCCGTCGGCGGTGGAGTCGAGGGCCTCGACCACCTCGCCCATGTGGCGGCCGAAGGCGTCGGAGGCCTGCCCCTCCCAGCCGCCGGCGACCGGTCCGGCACCGCCGCGCAGCTGCTCGGCGACCGTCTGCACGGCCCGTGCCTGGGCCTGCCACTCCTCGGCGGCGGCGTTCAGCTCGGCGAGGTTGCCGGTGACCTTCTCCAGCTCGTCCATCAGGCCGGACTTCTCCAGCGCCCACTGGACGGCCTCGTCGAGCATGCCGCCGAGGCCGCTGCGGTCGGGGTGGCCGGCGGGCTCCAGCGGCTCGGGGGCCTCCGGGGCGCCGGACTGCGTCCAGCCGTAGGCGGCGCTGCCCCCGCCCGCGGCGCCGCCGCCGGCTCCCGGGTACGGGTTGAACCGCGACACCATCCGGTCGGAGCCGAACTCGCCGCGGGCGGGAAGGGTGCTGATCCCGCCGGTGCCGCCGGCCTCACCGCCGGCCGCGCCGTACCCTCCGTCGCCGTACCCGGCCTCACCCCCGTCGCCGTCACCGCCCTCGCCGCCGACCGCACCGGGGCCGCCCTCGCCGGGTCCGCCGCCGCCGGGCTCCTCGTCCTCGCCGAAGACCTTGCCGTTGATCCAGTCGCTGGTCTTCTCGGCGGCCTTGTCGCGGACGCCCTCGGCGACCTGGCGCCCGTAGCCGGCCAGCCAGCCCTCCTGCGGCTGGTCGCCGCCGGCGCCGGCGTTCTCGCCGCCGCCGTCGCCGGCGCCGCCCCCGTTGTCGGCGCCGCCGTTGTCGTCCTGCCGGGGCCGCGGGTGCGGCTGGGGCGACGGCTGCTGCGGGTCGTCGCCGCGCTGGTAGGGGATCCGCGGGTCCTGCACGGGGTGCGCGGGCTGCGCCGGGTGCTCGGTCTGCGCCGGGTGCTGGGTCTGCACGGGGTGCTGGGTCTGCACGGGGCGGTGGGTGGTCGAGCCGCCCCCGCCGGAACTGTGGTGCCGACTGCTCTGGTTCACGCGCCGCCCCCGTAGACCGCGCTGATGCTCTGCTCGTGCTCGGCGTAGTTGCGCGCCGTGTAGGTGAGGCCCTCGGACGTTCCGGAGAGCGCCTCCCCGAGGTCGGCGAGGTTCTGACTGCCGGCGCTCGCGTGCTCCTGGTAGGCCTGCGCGAGGTGCTGCGCGTTGGGCAGGTGCCCGAAGGCGTCCGAGGAGATGCTGATGGCGGCGGTCGCGGACTGGATCCGCTGGAGTTGTTCGAGCTGTTCGGTGATCATGGACGCATAGCGACCGAGCGTGTCGGGCTGTACCCGAAACCCGGTGTCCCCCATGGCGTATGCCTTTCCCGTGCCGATATTGACGGGTCATCCTACTGACGCACAATCAGGTCAAATCGCCCATGGGAGCGTACGCAAAGTAATCAGTCGTCAAAGGTTTCCCCAAGGCGGCACCAAGGCCGCCGAGTGATCCGGATCCGCTGACGGCGGCCCCGTCGGCGGGCCACAATGGCAGCGAGCCGAGGGGGTCGGGGTGGATCGGGGAGACGGGCGGCGGATCGCCGCGGTGGTCGCCGTCGTGGCGGTGCTGGCCGTGGCCGCCGCCGTCCTGCTGTGGCCGGACGGCCACCACCGGGCCGCGCCGCCGCCGCCCGCGCCGAGCGCTCCGCCGAGCCCCTCCCCCAGCCCGTCGAAGCAGCTGCCGTACCCGTACTTCACGCCCGGCACCTGCCTGGACCACCCGCAGCTGAGCACCGTCATCACCCGCGCCGAGCAGCGGCCCTGCGAACGGCCGCACGACGGCGAGGCGATCGCGAACGTCGTGCTGCCCGAGGGCCTGACCAGCGACCTCCAGATCGGCCGGGCGCTGCGCGAGCTCTGCAAGGACCCGCTCGCCGCCCGCGAGGCGGCGCAGGGCGGCGGCGGCCCCTACTACGGCTTCCCGCTGGGGCCCTACCTCCAGTACTACAAGGACGGCATGCGGGACGCCACCTGCACGATGACCGCGAGCGACCGGCAGGGCGGGCAGAAGCTGACGGGCCGTCTGCGCTGAGCCCGCCGGGACGGGATCACATGCGCAGCAGGCCGAGCTGGCGCATCATCGACATCCGGTCCCACTGCCACCAGCCCTCCTGCACCATGCCGTCCTTGAAGCGGAAGACCGTCATCCCGGTCATCTCGACCTTCTTGTCGGTGGCCGGCAGGCCCATGAACTCACCCCTGTGCATGCCCGTCCAGCTCCACCGGGTGGCCACCTCGTCGCCGTCGGCGACCTGGCTCTCCACCGTGAACGCGAAGTCGAAGCCCGTCCGCCACCCCCTGATCGCCTGCCGGACGCCCTCGCGCCCCGAGATGTCCGGGTCGTTGGCGATGTCGTGGTCCCGGTAGTCGACCGCGACCAGTTCGTCCAGCACGTCCAGGCTGCCGTCGGACATCTCCTCGAAGAGCCGCATGACGGTGCGCTTGTTCAGCTGCTCGTCGCGCACCACGTCGAGGTCGGTGAAGGTCGGCGGCTCGTCGCAGAGCGCCACCATCTCGTGGAAGATCCGGTCGGTCTCCGGGAGGTTGGAGTTGCGCATCGCCTCCTCGTACGAGGGGAACTCGACGATCTCCACGAAGTGCCGCGGATCGGCGCGGTCCGCACCGACCACCGCGTGCCCGGCGGTGCGCCGGCCCGCGGTCTGCTCGACCCAGCTGTCCATCAGCCGGTTGAGGTCGTCGACGCGGTCGGTCCGGCCCTCGATGATCTGGACGAACGTCATGGTGCACCTCCTGGTGGCCGCCCCCCTTGGTCCAGCGATCGTCCGCTGACCGCCGCGCACCCGCCCTCCACGATCCTCCGCCGCCCGCCCCCCGGCAAGGCGCGCCCGGGACGCCCCGTACCGTGGTGTCCATGGCGAACCCTGCGCGAGCGGAACGCGAACGGCTGGCCGACCTGCTGACCGCCGCCGGGCCGTCGGCGCCGACGCTCTGCGCCGGCTGGACGACCCGGGACCTGGCGGCGCACCTGGTGCTGCGCGAGCGCCGACCGGACGCCGCGGCCGGCATCCGGCTGCGCGCGGTCGCGGGCTGGACGGCGCGCGTCCAGGCCGGGTACGCGCAGCGGCCCTACCCCGAACTGGTCCGGCTGTTCCGGGCCGGGCCGCCGGCGCTGTCGCCGTTCGCCCTGCCGGGGGCCGACGCGGCGGCCAACCTGGTGGAGTACTTCGTGCACGCGGAGGACGTCCGCCGGGCCGGGCCGCAGTGGCAGCCGGACGGGCCGCAGGAGGCCCCGGCCGAGGAGCTCTGGCGGCGGCTGCCGGCGCTGGCCCGGTTCGAGGCCCGGCCGAGGACGCCGGTCGGCCTGGTGCTGGCCCGCCCCGACGGCCGGACGGTGGCGGTGACCCGCCCGGGGTCACCGGTGGTCACGGTCACCGGCGAGCCCGGCGAACTGGTCCTGTTCGCCTTCGGGCGGGGCGCCCGGGCCGCGGTGACGGCGCACGGCCCGGACACCGCGCTGGCGGCCCTGCACCGCGCGCTCCCGCTGCCCTGACGCCCGCCCCGCGGTGCGGCGCTGCGCAGGCCGATTGTCAGTGGCCCGGGTCACACTGACTGGTGGCCCGGGTCTCGGCCGTCCGCGCACCCGTGCGGGCGGGCCCGGCCGCACCACCACCGTCGAAGGGCACCCCGACATGCTCACCACGGACTTCCGGAACGGCTCCCCCTGCTGGCTGGACCTGGGCAGCGCCGACATCCCCGCCACGGCCGCCTTCTACGAGAAGGTGTTCGGCTGGGCGTTCCAGGCGCTCGGGCCGGAGGCCGGCGGCTACGGCTTCCTGCAGAAGGACGGCCGGACGGTCGCCGCGGTCGGCGGGCTCGACGCCGGCGCCACCCCGGCCTGGACGATCTACTTCCGGACGTCCGACGCGGACCCCACCGCCAAGACCGCCGAGCTGCAGGGCGGCACGGTGCGGGCCGAGCCGTTCGACGTGATGCAGGCGGGCCGGATGGCGCAGCTGAGCGACCCGGCGGGTGTCGAGTTCGCGATCTGGCAGCCGGGCGAGACCCGGGGCCTCGACCTGGTCAACGAGCCGGGCAGCTTCTGCTGGGCCGAGCTGCACACCGCCGACCCGGAGGCCGCGCTGCCGTTCTACCGGGCGCTGTTCGGCTGGCGCAGCGAGACGGTGGAGATGCCGGGCATGGCGTACCACGTGCTGTCGCTCGCCGAGGGCGACCAGCGGGCCGTCTCGCTGGGCGGGATCGCGCCGCTGCAGGGCGAGCGGGAGCCGGTCCGCTGGGTGCCGTACTTCGAGGTCGAGGACGTCGACGCGACGCTGGAGCGGGCGGTCGCGGGCGGCGGTGCGCTGATGATGGCGGGCTCGGACGTCCCGGGCGTCGGCCGCCTCGGCTGGGCGACCGACCCGCACGGCGTGGTGTTCGCGGTGATCACCAGCTCGACGGACTAGGCGGCGCCGCGGACGGCTCGGCCCGGGCGC
>NZ_JBHWBW010000258.1:3787-10668 GCF_042735675.1 Kitasatospora sp. NPDC059571 | reverse complement strand
TCCAGGACCGACCCGCGGCCGCCGTCCTCGGCGCCACCGCGCTGCACCACCCCGACCCGGCGACCACCGTCCGCGCGGACGGCTCCGGCGGCTTCGCGGTGACCGACGGCCCGTTCGCGGAGACCAAGGAGGCGCTCGGCGGCTACTACCTGGTCGAGGCCGCCGACCTCGACGAGGCCATCGCCCTCGCCAAGGACCTCCCGGACGACTTCGGCGGCGGCGTCGAGGTCCGGCCCGTCCGGGTGTTCGACTGACGGGGACGTCCCCGTGGCCACCGACCCGGCGGTCGCCGCCGCGGTCGCGGACGCGCACCGGCGCGAGTGGGCCTTCGTGCTCGCCGCGACGGCGCGCGTCACCCGCGACCTCGACCTGGCGGAGGAGTGCGTCCAGGACGCGTACGCCAAGGCGCTGACCGTCTGGGGCGAACGCGGCATCCCGCAGCGCCCCGGGGCCTGGCTCACCACCACCGCCCGCAACCGGGCCATGGACGAGCTGCGCCGCCACGCCACCCTGCGCCGCTCGCTGCCGCAGCTCCTCGTCCTCTCCGCCGACCCCGCGCCGGACCCGACGACGGCCGGCGGGGAGTTCCCCGACGACCGGCTCCGGCTGATCTTCATCTGCTGCCACCCGGCGCTCGCCGAGGAGGCCAAGGTCGCCCTCACCCTGCGGCTGCTCTGCGGCCTGACCACCGGCGAGGTCGCCCGCGCCTTCCTGGTCGGCGAGTCGGCGATGGCCGCCCGCATCACCCGGGCCAAGAAGAAGATCGCCACCGCGCGCATCCCGTACCAGGTGCCGCCCGCCGACGAACTGCCGGCGCGCATCGACGCCGTCCTCACCGTCGTCCACCTGCTCTTCACCACCGGGCACACCGCCCCGGCCGGCGACGACCTCGTCCGCCGCGACCTGGTGGAACGCGCCCTCGACCTCGCCCGGATGCTGCGCACCCTGCTCCCCGCGGACGCCGGGATCGCCGGGCTGCTGGCCCTGATCCTGCTGACCGACGCCCGCCGCGAGACCCGCGCGGCCGACGACGGGCGGCTGCTGCTCCTCGCCGAGCAGGACCGCGGGCGGTGGGACCGCGCCGAGATCGACGAGGGCCTCGCACTGGTCCGCGAGGCCCTGCGCCCGCGGCCGCCGGGGCGCTTCGCCCTGATGGCGGCCATCGCCGCCGTCCACGCCGAGGCGCCCAGCTGGCAGGAGACCGACTGGCGCGAGGTCGTCGCGCTCTACGACCTGCTGGTCCGGATCTGGCCCTCGCCCGTGGTGGCCCTGAACCGGGCCGTCGCAGTGGGCTTCGCCGACGGCCCGGCCGCCGGGCTCGCCGCCGTCGATGCACTGGCCGCCGAGCCGCAGCTGGCCGGCTACGCCTACCTCGCCGCCGCCCGGGCCGACTTCCTGCGCCGCCTGGACCGCACCGACCAGGCCCGGCTGGCGTACGAGGAGGCGCTGCTGCTCACCGGGAACGCCGTCGAACGCGACTTCCTCGCCGACCGGCTCCGCGACCTGGGGCCCCGGCACGGGCGGTGAGCACGGCCGGCCGCCCCCCCGCCCCCGCTCCACGGGGCCGGGCCGGGCGGCCGCGGCGGGCGTTCAGCTGCGCCCGACGGTGGGCGCCGACGGCCCGCCCGGGGTGCCGAGCAGTCGGTCCACGAGGAGCTCTGGGTAGCCGGAGGCCGGGGGGTCGATGCCGAAGATCGCTCGGAGGTAGAGCGGTGCGATGAGCTGGTCGAGGATCTCCTCCAGGGGCGGAGCGTCCTCGCCGCGGGCGGCGGCCCGCTCGCGGATGCGCTCGATGGCCCGGATCCGGCGCTGGAACTGCTGCGTGCGCTCTCCCTGCGCCTCGGCGGTGCCCGGCATGGACAGCGCGACGGCCCGGACGAGGAGCCGGCCCTCGGGGGTGCGGATGCTCGCGACGCCGGCCTCGACCCATGCGGTGAGATCGCCGCGCAGGCTCCCGGTGTCCTTCAGCGGCCAGTCCCGCTCCAGCCGGGTGGTGACCACGTCGGCCAGCAGCGCCTCACGGCTGCCCCAACGCCGGTAGACGCTGGTGTGGTTGACCCCGGCGCGCTGGGCGATCGCGGGGATGGTGAGCTCCGCACCCCCGGGGTCGGACAGCAGGTCGACGACCGCCTGGTGGACGGCCGAGCGGACCTGTTCGGGGCTCTTGCGGATGCGTGCGGTCGGTGGTTTCGAAGTCACCCGCACATCGTAAGCACAGATGTTTGCTTCGTGGTGCCCGGAGGGTCTACAGTCCCGCCTTAAGCACAGATCCGTGCTTAGCGTCGGAGGAGAGTGCACGATGAAGCAGCTGCTGTTTCCCGGGAACACCCAGTTCTGGTACGAGACCCTGCGCTCGATGAGCCACATCGCGTACGGCGGCGCCGATTTCGGCGAGGTCGTCGCCACCGGTGAGCGCATCGTCGAGGGCGACTACGACAGCTGGCACCGCGAGTGGCTGGCCACCGCCGACCGAGTGGCCGGCGAGGCGCAGAAGGCCCTGGACGCCGGCCACCGGATCAGCGCCCGGGACGGATTCCTGCGGGCGTCGAGCTACTACCGGTCGGCGGAGTTCTTCCTGCACGGCAACCCCTGCGACCCCCGCCACGACCACGCCTACGACCGCAGCGTGGCGTGCTTCCGGGCCGCTGCCGCCCTCTTCGCCCCGGTGATCGAGCCGGTCCGCATCCCGTACGAGGGCACCACCCTGCCGGGCTACCTCTACCGGGCCGACGCCACCGGCACGCCGCGGCCGACCCTGATCATGCACTCCGGCTTCGACGGCACCGCCGAGGAGCTCCACTTCAGCGGAGCCCTGGCCGCCGTCGAACGCGGCTACACGGTCCTGACCTTCGACGGCCCCGGACAACCCGGACCCCGGCACCACCAGGGCCTGGTCTTCCGCCCCGACTGGGAGAACGTCATCACCCCGGTCGTCGACTTCGCCGAGACCGTTCCGGAGGTCGACAACAGCCGTATCGCGCTGCTCGGTTCGAGCATGGGCGGCGTCCTCGCGCCGCGGGCGGCCGCCTTCGAGCACCGCCTCGCCGCACTGATCGCCGTGGACGGCGTCTTCGACCTCGGCCAGATATCCGTCCGCAACATCCCCGGCGACCGCAAGGAGGCCGAACGGCTCCTGCGCGCCGACGCCGCCCCCGAGCTCGACGCCGCCCTGGAGCGGATCACGGCCCAGGACGCCACCGCGCACTGGGCGATCAACCACGGCATGTACGTGCTGGGCGTCGACACCCCCCGCGCCTTCAACGCCGCCTACCTCGACTACACCCTCGACGACGGCATCGCCGAACGGATCCAGTGCCCCACGCTCGTCTGCGACGCCGAGGAGGACGAGTTCTTCAAGGGCCAGCCCGAGCAGCTCTACGGCCGCCTCACCTGCTCCAGGACCCTCATGGTGTTCAGCGCCGAGGAGGGCGCGGGCGCGCACTGCCACCCCGGCGCCATGCGGCTCGCCCTCGCCCGCATCTACGACTGGCTCGACGACACCCTCGGCAACACCGCGGTGTGAGCGGGCGCGTCCCGCCGCCCGTACCGGCATCGACCGCCGGTTTCAACTGCCGGTCTCACCCGGCGAAGAGGCCGGCGCGGGCGGCGAGGGCTGCCGCGGCGGCGGCGCGGTCGGCGTCGGCGGGGGTGACGGGTTCGCCGGTGACGTACATGCGGAGATACAGCGGGGCGACGGTGGCGCGGATGACCTCGTGGGGGTCGGTGCCGGGTGGGACCTCGCCGCGGGCGACGGCGTGCCGGACGGCGACCGAGGTGAGGTCGCGGCGGTGGGCGAGCACGGAGGACAGGGCCTCGCGAGCCTTGGGGGAGCGGACCGCGGCGGAGACCATGACCTGGAGCCAGGCGCGGTGGGCCGGGTCGTCGTTGAGTGCGACGACGGCGCGGGCGACGGTGCGCAGGTTGTCCTCCAGGCCGTGGCTGTCGGGGAGTTCGATGGTGACGGCCAGGTCGTCGGCGAGGTCGACGACGATGTTCTCGAGGCTGCCCCAGCGGCGGTAGACGGTGGTGGCGGCGACGCCGGCGCGGGCGGCGATGCGGTCGATCCGGGCGTCGGCGTAGCCGGTCTCCACGAGCTCGGCGAGGGTGGCCTCGAGGACGGCGGCCCGGGTGCGGGCGGTGCGGCCGCCGGGGCGCAGACTGCCGGGAGCCGGGGTGGGCGCGGGCGTGGCCGCGGGCGTCGGCGCCGCGGGTGCCGGTGCCGCTGTGGAGGCGGACTGGGGGTCCTCGGGAGACTCGGTGCGGTCCAAATGCGAATCCTCTTGCGTTTAGTGGGGCGGCTTTGCCAGGATCAAGGCTAATGCAGATCGACATGCATTAGCTCGGGGGGTGGGCTTCGCGCTGCGCTCGGTCATGCCCTGACCGACCCCCGTCCCCGGCCGGCCCGCATCCGGCCGACGAGCTGTCACCGGCCAGGAAAGGCAGCACCATGGACATGCCCCGCGTGAGCCACCGGTACGTCGACGTGGACGGGGTCCGCGTCTTCTACCGCGAGGCCGGCCCCCGGGACGCTCCCACCCTTCTGCTCCTGCACGGATTCCCCACCGCCTCGCACCAGTTCCGCCGGCTCATCGACGCGCTCGGCACCCGCTACCACCTGCTCGCCCCCGACTACCCGGGTTTCGGGCACACCGAGGCCCCGGACGGCTTCCGGTACGACTTCGAGGCGCTCGCCGGGGTGCTGGAGGGCTTCGTCCGGGCGGTCGGGGTGAGCCGGTTCGCCCTCTACGCCTTCGACTTCGGCGGCCCGGTGGGCTTCCGGCTGGCCGTCCGGCACCCGGAGTGGATCACCGGCCTGATCGTGCAGAACGCCAACGCCTACGAGGAGGGCCTGTCCGCGCTGGCACGGGCGGCGATCGCGCACCGCACCGGTGAACCGGGCGCCGCGGAGGCCGTCCAGGAGCTCTTCACCCTGCCCGTCACCCGCGGGCAGTACGAACAGGGTGCGGCGGACGCGGCGCAGCTCGACCCGGACGCGTGGACCCTCGACCAGCACCACCTCGACCGGCCGGGCCGCAACGCGGCGCAGACCGCGCTGGCACTGGACTACCACAGCAACGTCGAGCAGTACCCGCGGTGGCAGCAGTGGCTGCGCGAGCACCGGCCGCCGACGCTGGTGCTGTGGGGACGCAACGACGGCTTCTTCACCGAGGAGGGGGCCCGCGCCTACCTGCGCGACGTGCCCGGTGCCGAACTGCACGTCTTCGACGCCGGCCACTTCGCGCTGGCGGAACGGCTGCCCGAGATCGCCCCGATCGTCGAACGCTTCCTGGACCGGCTCCCGGCCCCGGCCGAGCGCCGTGCGCTGCGGATCGCCGTACTCGGCGCGAGCGGGCACCTCGGCGGCGCGGTGGCCACGGAGGCGGTGGCCCGCGGACACCTGGTCACCCCGCTCGGCCGCGCGGACGCCGACGCCACCGATCCGGCCGCACTGGCCGCGGTGCTCGGCGGCCACGACGCCGTGGTGGCCTCGCCTAAGGGCGGCGACCACTTGGTGCCGCGGGCCGCCGCCGCCCTGCTGGAGGCGCTGCCGAAGGCGGGCGTCGAACGGCTGCTGTTCGTCGGCGGGGGCGGCAGCCTGGAGTACGCGCCGGGCCGGCGCTTCGTCGACTCCCCGGACTTCCCGCCGCAGTACCTGGAGACCGCCCGCGACCAGGCGCAGGCGCTGGACGTCCTGCGCGCCGCCACCGGCACGCCGGTGGTCTGGTCGTACGCCAGTCCGCCGCCGATGCACCTGGTGCCGGGCGAGCGGACCGGGCGGTACCGGGCCGAGGCCCGGGACACCCCGCTCGCCGACGCCGGGGACGTCAGCCGGATCACGGTCGGCGACTACGCCTCCGCGGTGGTGGACGCGATCGAGCGGGGCAGCTTCGTCCGCCGCCGGTTCACCGCCGCCTACTGACCCCGTACCGACGGACGGGCGGGCGGGCCGGCCACCCGTCCGTCCCCCCGGTACCCATTCGATGGTCGGGGGCAGGGGCGCGGCGCACTGTCCCGAGCCTCAGTCCGAGAAGTCCTGGGTCATCCAGACGGTGCCCGAGGAGTCGCGGAACAGCTCGATCCCGATGTGGTGGAAGGCCGGGTTGAGGATGTTCCGGCGGTGGCCGTCGTTGGGCGCCTGCTCGGCGAGCATGTCGTTGGTGAGTCCGACCGCCATGCCGGCTATTGCGTCCGTGGTGTTGGCCATCGGGCCGCCCTCGCCGATGTTCTCGCCCGCCGTGCCCCACTGCACGCCGGCGGCGTGCTCGCGGTCACCGAAGGCGGCCTCGCCCGGGCACTGGTGCGACAGTCCGCAGCCGGCCGCCATGGTGTGGTTGTGCGCGTTCGCGCTGGTCTGCAGGCCGGCGAGCATCTGCAGCGGTGCGACGCCCTGGGCGGCGCGCGCCTGGTTGATCACCGCGAGCACCTGGTTCGCCGCCGCGTCCAGTCCGGTACTCGACCCGGAGCCGCCGGAGCCCGAGCCGCCGGTGGCCGACGGGGTCGTCCGCGCCGTCGACGGGGCAGCCGTGCGCGCGGCGGTCGGGCTTGCCGCGACCGTGGCCGGCCGCTGGATCGGGACGGTGCTGGCGGACCCGCTGGGCAGCCGGGTCGGCCCGGTGGTCTGCGGGGCAGGTGCGGCCGACGTCACGGCCGACCGGCTCGGTGTCACCGGCACGGCGCCGGTCTGCAGCGGCGGCTCCGGTGCGGCCGCCGCGGTGCCGTCCTGCGGGGCGGGGGAGAGCAGTGCCTTGCCCCCGATCATCGCGGTGGGGGGGGGGGGCGCCCCCCCGCCCCCCGCCCGGCGCGGGGTTGGGGCCGTGGCGGTCCGCGCCCGGGGGCGGCCGCGGGGGGGCCCCCCGGGGGGCCCCCCCCCCCCCCCCCCG
>NZ_JBHWBW010000258.1:0-3777 GCF_042735675.1 Kitasatospora sp. NPDC059571 | reverse complement strand
GGGACGGGGCGCGCCCGCCCGTGCCCGCGCGCGGGGGGGGGGGCTCTCCCGCCCGAGCCCCCTAAACCCCGGGGTGGCGGGGGGGCCCCCCCCGGCCCCCACGGCGAGCAGCGGCTTGGCGGCAGAGCCGGACCTCGCCCGGTGCCGGCCGTTGCCGGCCCGCCGGTGCGACCCGCCACTCGCCCCGCGCGTGGACGGGTTCGGCGCGTACCGGCCCACCAGATCCTCGGTCCCGTGCTCCGTCATCGTTCCTCCTCCGGTCGACTGCCCTTCCGAGACAGGAGACCTCCGTCCGGGCACCGGATAACGAAAATCGCGCGAATGTTCACGCGACCTGCCGACGGTAGACGGTACAGCCGAGCGAGCCGGTCGTATACCGACACAGTGGTGTGCGTCCGGCATCGCAAGGGCTGTCCGTGGCCGAACTGATGTCGGGGAGTCGCCCCGGGTCCGCTGAAGGAAAAGATCTTGTGGGCGGCGCTCCGGGATGGTTCGATGTGCGACCGTCGGATCTGCCCCCAGGAGCACTCATGTCGTCGCCCGAGACGCCGCCCGTCCACGACACTCCGCCGGACGTCCGGGACACGCCGCCGGGGGGCGGGGCGGCACCGTTCGAGACGGTGCCGGTGCCCGAGCACCCGCCGCGCCGCCCGGGCCGGTGGCTGCTGGCCGGGGCGGGTGCCCTGGTGCTGGTGCTGGCCGGTGCGGGGTACGCCACCGCCGACCGCTTCGCGGCCCTCGGCGCCTACCGGTTCGTCACGCCGGAGCAGTTCAACGGCGTGCCGGCCGACACGGACAATCCGCTGGTGAAGCGGGTGCACAGCGACGCCGCGACCGGCGGGGCCGACCCCGAGTCGTTCGCCGCGACCTACGGCGCCCCGAGCACCGGGTACGTCATGGTGATCGGCTACCAGCGGCACGACTTCGTGCCGTCCTGGTCGGTGGACCGGGTGATCGAGCGGGTGTCCGCCACCCAGGGCATCAGCCTGGAGATGCACGCCGCGGACCCGGGGCCGCGCGGCGGCGCGATGAAGTGCGCTGTTCAGGGCGCCGACCAGTTCGGCCGAGCCGCCGGTGCCGTGTGCGTCTGGGCGGACGGCAGCATGCAGGCGAGTTTCAGCGAGTTCGGCACCGCCCGCTCCCTCGACCTGGCCCAGGTCGAGGCGGACGCCCGGGCCTTCCGCCTCCTCGCCGAACAGCCGGCCTGACACCTCGCGGGCCCGCCGCCTCCCTCGCCCGGTTCCCACGGCCGGTCCTCGCGGCCGGCCGGGGGCTCAGGGGGTGACGGCGTATTCGGTGAACCCGCCGCAGGGGCGGAAGCCGAGGCGCCGGTAGACGGGCTCGCCGTCGGTGGAGGCCTGCAGCACCGCGGTTCGGTAGCCCTCCCGGTGGGCCGTGTGCAGGGCGGCCAGGGTGATGGCCCCGCCGTAGCCGCGGCGGCGTTCGGGGGCGAGGGTCGCGATGTCGTAGATCCCGGCGACACCTGCGAAGAGAAAGGCCTCGGCCGAGCAGACGGGGCGTCCGTCCACGTATCCGACGAGGTAGCGCGCGGGGCAGTCGGGTGCCAGCGCCCACGCGGTCGCATCGGTGAAGAAGCGGCGGACCGTGGCAGCCGGCGGGTCCCAGTTCGCTGCCAGGATCATCGCGTGGTCGGCGAACTGCTCGGGCGTGGTCACGAGACGGATGTCCGGGCCGTCGGGGTCCGGCTCCGGTGGTGCGGTGTGCAGGTCCAGCCACATGCCGGTCCCGGTCTCGGACGCCGTGAGGCCGGCGCCGGTCAGCAGCGCGGCGATGTCCGGGGGAGTGGTGGCGGGGCCGACCCACCAGGAGAAGGGCCGGCCGGTCGCGGTCAGCGCCCGGAGCGTCTCCGCCACCCGGGCCGGGGCGGTGTCGTCGCTGAAGCGCGCCGCCGCCACGATGTTGAAGGTGTCGTCGTCCAGCCCGCTGTCGGCGATGACGAGATCGGCCGTCTCGGTGACGGCCGCGTGCTCCATGCGCCGGTGCAGGTGGCAGGCACGCTCCGCCAGGTTCCGCTCCATCCTGTCCTGCAGGTCGGATTCGCCGGACACCGTCCGCATCGCCTCGTTCATGCCCGACACGATCTCACCCGCGGGCCGGGCGACGACGGGGGAATGCCGGTGCCCGGCCCGGGCGTCGGCCCAGGTGGCCTGCCGGATGGTAGTCGTCGGCCTGGGCGGCACCGCCGCCCGCCCGGTCGGCGACCTGGTCGACGAGCTGCGCACGTCCCTGCCCCACCTGGCAGCGGCGAAGGACGCCGAGGACGCGAGGACGCTGCAGCACGAGCTCGCCGCGGGCGCGCACGACCTAGGCTCCGACCGGCCGAAGGCGGTGCGTGCCGCGCTCGGGCTGGGCACCGACGACAGCCGGGCGAACCGTCCGGAGGGCCCCGGCGGGTCGGGCGGGTGCGACGGCACCGCACGGACGGCCCGGCGCCCGCGACTGCGTGGGACACCGGCCGCGGGGCGGCCGTGCGGGTCTGAGTACCCGCCACCCGACTGACGCGGAGGGCGGCGTCGGTCGTGGCGTCAGGCGGGACCGAGGGCACGGACGGTGATATTCCGCCCAGGTGACGGGCTTTCCGCACCCCCCACTTGAACATGTTCAAAACCATCCCCTAGAGTCGTGCCCACAAGGTTTTGAACACGTTCGAAACGGAGTGGTCCCGATGGACTACACAGTCGTCAGCTATGCCGCCTACCTCCCGATCGCCACCGGTGTGACGATCTGGGTCGCCCGCACCCTGAGCCGCAACGGCCGGATCTTCCTGGCCGACGTGTTCTCGGGGGACGAGCGGCTGGCCGATGCGGTCAACCACCTCCTGGTGGTCGGCTTCTACCTGATCAACCTCGGCTTCGTCGCCCTGTGGATGCGCAACGACGAGGCGGTGGACACGGTCGCCGGGGTCTTCAACGCGCTCTCGTACAAGCTCGGTACCGTGCTGCTGCTCCTCGGTGTGATGCACCTCGGCAACGTGTACGTGCTCAACCGGATCCGCCGGCGCGGCGCGCTGGAGCGCCAGCAGCGTCCGCCGGTCGCCCCGCAGGGCTGGGTCGCGCCCACCCGGGCGTGACCGCGATGACCACCGGCCGGAACAACGCGGCCGCTGCGCCACCGGTCGGACTGCTGACGGTCCTGCACGATCCGGCGTGCCTGCTCTGCCGCCACCTGACCGGGTGGCTGCGCGGGCAGCCGCAGCTGGTGCCGCTGGAGTTCGTGGTGGTGGCCTCGGCCGAGGCCCGGGAGCGGTTCCCGGGCCTGGACCACGACGCCTCGCTCGGCGAGATCACCGTGGTGGCGGACACCGGCGAGGTCTGGCGGGGGGCGCACGCCTTCGTCACCTGCCTCTGGGCGCTGGCCGAACACCGGCCGCTGGCCCAGCGGCTGTCCACCCCGGCCGGCCTGCCGCTGGCCCGGGCGGCGGCCTTCGCCGCCAGCAAGTACCGCCAGGTCACGGCGGCCGGCCGGCAGGTGCCGGACGCGGAGCGGGCAAGCGGCCCGCTCCGGCCCGGCGAGGGGCCGCAGGGGAGCGCGGGCCCGTACGGCGGAGCGGGACCCGGCGGGCAGTGGCCCGGTCCTGGCTGCTCGGACGGCTCGTGCCCGGCCCCCGGTTAGAGCGGGTGGCTGCCCACCGGGACGGCGAGAGGAAGCGGGGGCGGCCCGGCCGGGCCGCCCCCGAGCCCGCGCCCCCCGCGCCGCACCCCCCCCCCCGCCCCGCCGGGGCCCCCCCCCCCCCCCCCCCGCGGGCGGGCCGGCGCC
>NZ_JBHWBW010000257.1:0-10729 GCF_042735675.1 Kitasatospora sp. NPDC059571 | reverse complement strand
CACCGTGCCGTACGGGCCCGGCGGGCCTCACCCCGCGGCGAGGGCGGCCGCCACCCCGGCCGCCGCGGTGGCCACCCGGCGGACGTCGTCCCGCGGCGCACCGCCGTCGGCGGCGGCCACCGTCCAGCCGTCCAGCACGAGGACCGGCGTGCCGGTGCGCCGGGCGAGCGCGATCTCGCTGAGCGTCCCCCAGCTGCCGCCGACCGCGATCAGCGCGTCGCAGCAGGCCACCAGGACGCCGTTGCGCAGCTCGCCGAGGCCGGTGGCGAGAGCCACCGTCAGATGGGGGTTGCCCGCGGCGCGCTCCCGCCCCGGGAGCAGTCCGACCACCGTGCCGCCGTGCTCGGCGGCCCCCTGCGCCACCGCCGCCATCACCCCGCCGAGGCCGCCGCAGACCACCACCGCGCCGGCCCGCGCCAGCAGCCCGCCGACCCGCAGCGCGGCCGCGCACTGCGCTGCCGAGGCCTCGCCCGGGCCGATGACCCCGACGTACCGGGGTCCCTCGGGCGGCGGGCCGCCGCTCAGCGGAGGATCTCCGCGAGGTCGTACGACACCGGTTCCTCCAGCTGCTCGTAGGTGCAGCTGAGCGGCTCGCGGTCCGGGCGCCACCGCTTGAACTGGGTGGTGTGCCGGAAGCGGGTGCCCTCCATGTGGTCGTAGCCGACCTCCACCACCCGCTGCGGGCGCAGCGGGACCCACGAGAGGTCCTTGGTGCCCGTCCACCGGCTCACCGCACCCGGCAGCCGGGAGTCCGCCTGGGCGCTCTCGTCGGCCCAGGCGGCCCACGGGTGGCCGCCGAGGTCGGTCATCCTCAGCTCCGCGAGCTCCTCGACGAGTTCGCGGCGGCGGGCCATCGGGAACGATGCGCTGACCCCGACGTGCTGGAGCCGGCCGTCCCCGTCGTACAGGCCGAGCAGCAGCGAGCCGACCACCGGGCCGCTCTTGTGCTCGCGGTAGCCGGCCAGCACGCAGTCGGCGGTGCGCTGGTGCTTGATCTTGAACAGGGAGCGCTCGCCCGGCGCGTACGGGGCGTCCAGCGGCTTGGCGACGACGCCGTCCAGGCCGGCGCCCTCGAAGCGCTCGAACCAGCCGCGCGCGGTGTCGAGGTCGGTCGAGGCGGGTGCCAGGTGCACGGGGGCCGCGGCGCCGGCGAGCGCCCGTTCGAGGGCCGTGCGCCGGTCGGCGAGCGGGCGGGCGTCCAGCGCCTCGTCGCCGAGGGCGAGCAGGTCGAAGGCGACGAACGAGGCCGGGGTGCGCTCCGCCAGCAGGTTCACCCGGGAGGCCGCCGGGTGGATCCGCTCCAGCAGCTCCTCGAAGCGCAGCCGGCCCTCCCGGGCGATCACGATCTCGCCGTCCACCACGCACCGCTGCGGCAGCTCGCGGCGGAACGCGGCGACCAGCTCCGGGAAGTAGCGGGTCAGCGGCTTGGTGGTGCGGCTGCCGATCTCGACCTCGTCGCCGTCCCGGAAGACCACGGCGCGGAAACCGTCCCACTTGGCCTCGTACTGCATGCCCGGCGGGATGTCCGGCACCGCCTTCGCGAGCATCGGCTTGACCGGCGGCATCACGGGAAGGTCCATGGCTCCGATCGTCCCCGGGCCGGACGGCGTGCGCGCGCCGGACCGCCCGCCCGGGCCTAGCGTGGGACCCATGGGCTCACCTGCGGTGGAACTGGACGTGGACGGCCGGGCCGTGCGGCTGTCGAACCCGGACAAGGTGTACTACCCGGCGCGCGGCTTCACCAAGCGGGACGTCGCCGAGTACTACCTCGCGGTCGCGCCCGGGGTGCTGCGCGGGCTGCGCGAGCGGCCGACCACGCTGCAGCGCTTCCCGGACGGCGTGGACGCCGATTTCTTCTACCAGAAGCGCGCACCCAAGGGCCTGCCCGACTGGCTGCCGACCGCCCGGATCGAGTTCCCCAGCGGGCGCAGCGCCGACGAGATCTGCCCCACCGAGCAGGCCGCCGTGCTGTGGGCGGCCAACCTGGGCTGCCTGACCTTCCACCCCTGGCCGGTGCGGCGGGCCGACACCGAGCACCCCGACGAGCTGCGGATCGACCTCGACCCGCAGCCCGGCACCGACTTCCACGACGCCGTGCGCGCCGCCCACGAACTGCGCGCGCTGCTGGAGGAGTACGGGCTGCGCGGCTGGCCGAAGACCTCCGGCGGCCGCGGCCTGCACGTGTACGTGCCGGTGGAGCCGCGCTGGACGTTCACCGACTGCCGGCACGCGGTGATCGCGCTCGGCCGCGAGCTGGAGCGCCGCATGCCGGGCCGGGTGACCACCGCCTGGTGGAAGGAGGAGCGCGGCGAGACGATCTTCGTGGACTACAACCAGATGGCCCGCGACCGCACCATCGCCTCGCCGTACTCGCTGCGCGCCCGCCCCGAGGCGACCGCCTCCGCGCCGCTGCGCTGGGAGGAGATCGACGACGTGGTGCCCGCCGACTTCGACCTGCGCACCCTGCCCAAGCGGTTCGCCGAGGTCGGCGACCTGCACGCGGACCTCGACGAGCACGCCTTCGACCTCGACCCGCTGCTGGAGCTCTACGCCCGCCAGGACGCCGGCGACCTGCCGTACCCGCCGGACCACCCGAAGATGCCCGGCGAGCCCGCCCGCGTCCAGCCGAGCCGCGCCAAGCACGGCTGACGCCGCACGCCGCCCCTGCCGCAAGGGGGGGCGAAAACCGGGTGCACCGGTGGACGTTGCTTCGGATACTGGTCGGCGACCCCTCCCCCGACCAGCAGAGGATCCTCCGTGCAGGGTGCCGTCTCCGTCTCGCCGTCCCAGGTTCCCGAGCTGCTGCTCGGACTGGCCACCGTCAGGCCGGTCTTCCTGTGGGGTGCGCCGGGCATCGGCAAGTCGTCCCTGGTACGGGACTTCGCCGAATCGCTGGGCCTGCCCTGCGTCGGCCTGATCGGCACTCAGCTGGCGCCGGAGGACCTGATCGGCGTCCCGCAGATCACCGCCGAGGGCCGGTCCCGGTTCTGCCCGCCGGAGGCGATCGCCCGCGACGAGCCCTACTGCCTGTTCCTGGACGAGCTGAACGCGGCCACCCCGGACGTGCAGAAGGCCTTCTACTCGCTGATCCTGGACCGCCGGATCGGTTCCTACGAACTGCCGCAGGGCAGCATCGTGATCGGCGCCGGGAACCGCTCCACCGACGGCGCGCTGGCCCGCCCGATGGCGTCCGCGCTGGTCAACCGGCTGGTCCACGTGCACCTGCGGGCCAGCGCCACCGACTGGCTGGCCTGGGCGGCAGACAGCGGCATCCACCCCTGGGTGCAGGACTACCTGACGGACCGTCCGGACCACCTCTGGTCGGCGCCGCCCAAGTCCGAGGAGCCGTTCTCCTCGCCCCGCGCCTGGCACATGCTCTCCGACGCCCTGCACTCCTTCGGCCCGACGCTGACCGAGGAGACCCTCAAGGTGGTGGCCCACGGGCTGCTGACGCCGCAGCACGCGGTGGCGTTCTGCG
Source organism: Kitasatospora sp. NPDC059571 (assembly GCF_042735675.1). NCBI lineage: Bacteria > Bacillati > Actinomycetota > Actinomycetes > Kitasatosporales > Streptomycetaceae > Kitasatospora > Kitasatospora sp. NPDC059571. Next base: position 7,251 of record NZ_JBHWBW010000257.1, on the reverse strand, counting down.
GGTACGCGAAGATCGTGCGCAACTCGTACGGGCTGGACGCGATCCTCAAGGGCGACGCGCGCTGGCCGCACCGCACCGAGGACCGCGACCTGCTGTACTACCTGGCCGACTCCTTCCGCGGCCGGCTGGTGAAGGAGCTGCCGGCGCGCAAGGAGCATGCCTCCAACGCCCAGCGCCAGACCGCCTTCCGGGCCAAGTCGCTGCTGGTGCAGCTGGCCGAGATCTCGGTCGAGGTGGCCCAGACCGTGATCGCGGACGGCACGGACGGCAACCCGGTGCTGCCCTCGTGGTTCCTGATCGAGGCGGCCCGCGACATGCCCCGGCTGGTCGAGGCGCGGCGGTGAGCCGGCCCCGGCCGGCCAAGGCCGCCGACCCGGCCGCCGAGGCCCTCGCCGAGGGGCTGGCGCTGCTGCGCCGCAACACCGCCTTCGCCTCCCTCGACGTGTCGATCTGCCGCAGCCCGGACTGCCGGCAGAAGCCGGACGGGGACGGCTGGGCGGTCGCGGACTCCGCCGGCGTGGTGCACGTGAACGCCCGGCGGCGGGCCGAACCCGCCGAGTGGGCCTGGGTGCTGGCGCACAGTCTGCTGCACCTCGGGTTCGGGCACCTGCCCGCCGAGCGGGGGCCGCGCACCCAGCCCGACGGCTTCCTGCTGGCCGCCCGCTGCCACGTGGTCAACCGCTTCCTGGCGACCTTCCCGGTGGGCCGCGCACCCGTCGAACTCCCGTCGGCCTACGCCGGCGGCGACGAGGAGGACCTCGCGGCCCGCTGGCGCCGGGACGGCCCGGTCGCGGTCAGCGGGACGGCCGGGCACCGGCCGGACCAGCTGCTCGTCCCGTGGTCCGGCAAGTCGGCCCCGGAGGACTGGACGATCGCGTTCGCGGCCGCCCTGACCCGCACCATGTCGGCGGCGATGGACGTGGCCGGCGGCCGCCGCGACGAGCTCACCGGCGTGCGGCAGCCGGAGCGGCCGTGGACCAGGGCGCTCAACTGGTTCATCTCCTCCTACCCCCTGCTCAGCGGCATCGCGGCCGGGATCACCCTGGTCGCCGACGCCGAACTCGCCCGCGCCCGGGGCATCGCGATCGCGGCCGTCAGCGCCGAGGCCGGCGAGATCTACCTCAACCCGCTCCTGCACCACAGCGACGAGGAGTGGCGCTTCATCCTGGCCCACGAGATGCTGCACGCCGCGCTGCGCCACGGCGACCGCTGCGGGGCGCGCGACCCGTACCTGTTCAACGTCGCGGCCGACTACGTGATCAACGGCTGGCTGCTGGAGATGGGCGTCGGCTCGATGCCCGACGGGCTGCTGCACGACCCGGAGCTGGCGGGCCTGTCGGCCGAGGAGGTGTACGACCGGATCGTCCGCGACCGCCGCCGGATCCGCCGGCTCGCCACCCTGGCCGGCAAGGGGCAGCCGGACGTGCTGGGCGAGCCGCCCGGGCCGCCGCGCGACTACGTCGACCTGGACGACTTCTACCGCCGCGGCCTGCAGCAGGGCTTCGACCTGCACCGGCGCGAGCGCGGCCTGCTGCCCGCCGGCCTGATCGAGGAGATCCGGGCGCTGGCCCACCCGCCGCTCCCTTGGGACGCTCAACTTGCCCGCTGGTTCGACGAGTTCGTACCCTCGCCGCAGGCGGCACGGAGCTACGCCCGGCCGTCCAGGCGGCAGTCCTCCTCGCCGGACATCCCGCGGGCCGGACGGTACTTCCCGCCGCAGGAGGAGGCCCGCTGCACCTTCGGCGTCGTCCTGGACACCTCCGGTTCGATGGACGTCCGGCTGCTCGGGCTCGCCCTCGGCGCGATCGCCTCCTACGCGGCCGCCCGTGACGTGCCGGCGGCCCGGGTGGTCTTCTGCGACGCCGCGCCGCACGACGCCGGCTACCTGCCGCCGGAGGAGATCGCCGGACGGGTCCGGGTGCGCGGCCGCGGCGGCACCGTGCTCCAGCCCGGGGTGGACCTGCTGGAGCGGGCCGAGGACTTCCCGCCGGCCGCGCCGGTGCTGGTGATCACCGACGGCGAGTGCGACGTGCTCCGGGTGCGGCGCGAGCACGCGTACCTCGTCCCGCAGGGCGCCGGGCTGCCGTTCACGCCGCGCGGCCCGGTCTTCCGGATGCGCTGACCCGCCGGGCCGTCCGGCGGCGGGGCACCCGCGGTCAGTCGGCGCAGGCGGCCAGGATCCCCGCCGCCGTCCAGCGGCCCGCAGCGCCGGGCCGGGCGGCGAGGTGGCGGGCCGCCCGGTCCGGCGGCCAGCCGTGCGCCTCGCCGAGGCCGGCGAGCAGGACCTTCAGATAGCGCGCGGACGGTGCGGCGAGCGGATCGTCCGCGCCGTCGACGGACGTGGTCAGGGTGAGGACCGGGCGGCCGTCCAGGGTGCCGCAGCACACCACGGTCTCGTACCGGCCGGGACCGAGGCGGTGCCGGCCGGGCGCCAGGGCGGCGGCCAGGTCCAGGTCGGGGGCGGCGCCGGGGACGCGGTGCATCTCCTGGGCGGCGACGTCCGCGACCTGCTGGACCGTCAGCAGATAGCCCCGGCCCGGCGACTCGTCCGGCGCCTGCGGGTCGAGCTGGGCCAGGCCGCCGCCCCAGACCCCGGAATCGCCCGCGAAGTACACCGACCCGGCCAGCAGCAGCGCGGTGTCCGCGGCCGGCGGCCGAGGGTCGCGGCACCCCGGGTAGGTGCGGGCCGCGCCCGGCGGCCGCCCGCCCGCCAGGTAGCAGTCGAAACGCGCCCGCAGCAGGTTGGAGCCGTACGCCGCGTACCAGACCCGGCCGGTGTCCGGGAGCCCGACCGGCACCACCGGGTCGGGGCGGCGCGGCGGCAGGGCGGGCCCGGTCCGGCCCGCGGTCACGGGCGGCGCGCCGCCGGGGCCGGGGCCGGCACGGCCAGCAGCCGGCCGGTGCGGGAGGCGGTCGCACCCGCGGTGCCCTGCCACTCGGCGGCGGTGACGAACAGCTGCGGGTCGGTGTCCGGGCCGCCGAGGGCGCACGAGAAGCAGCCGCGGTCGGCCTCCACCGTCCGCAGCACCTCACCGCCCTCACGGACCCGCACGCAGCGGCGGTTCGGCACGTCCGCGAACCAGAGCGCCCCCTCGGCGTCCAGCGCGATGCCGTCCGGCGCGGAGCCCTCGACCGCCGCCCACACCCGCCGCCCGGTCAGACCGCCGTCCTCGCCGATGGCGAAGGCGGTGATCCGGGAGGCGTACGACTCGGCGACCAGCAGGGTGCGGCCGTCCGGGGTGACGGCCATGCCGTTGGGGAAGGCGAGGTCCTCCGCGACGGTGCGCGCGGCGCCGTCCGGGGTGACCAGGGCGACCAGGCCCGGGGCCGGCTGCTCCCCCGTCATCAGGTCGAAGCCGATGCAGTTGAGGTAGGCGTTGCCGCGGCCGTCCGCGGCAACCTCGTTCCAGGGCCGGTCGCAGAGCGGCCGCAGGTCGGCGTACGGGGTGAGGGTGCCGTCGGTCTCACGGCGCAGCAGGCTGCGGCGGCCGCCGGAGACGACCAGCAGCCGCCCGTCGGGCAGCGGGTCGATGCAGAACGGGAAGTCCTCCACCCGGCCGACGGTCTGCCGCTCGCCGTCGGCGCCGACGGTGATCAGCTCGTGGGCGCCCCAGTCGCAGAGCCAGAGCCGGCCGTCGTGCCAGCGCGGCGACTCGCCGAGGACCAGGCCGTCCAGGAGTACGCGGGGCTCTGGCACGGGGGCTCCTCCGGGACGGGCTGGACGGCCTCCATCATGTCCGGGCGGCGGCCCGCCCCCGGGGTGTCCGCGCCGGTCCGGCGTGTCGCCGGGCGGCGGGACGTCCCCGGCTGCCAGGCGGGTCAGTGCAGTTCGGGGCGGACCAGGGCCTTGGCGGTCGGTTCGCCGGTCGCCCGCGCCCGGTCCAGCCGCCGGCGCACTCCGGCCGGGGTCCGCGGCCGGTAGCCGGGGCCGCCGCAGCAGCTCTTGTGGAAGCCGATGCCCGCGTTCAGCAGCACCGACAGCGTCCGCCAGCCGGCGGTGTCGTGCCGGCGCGGCGCGGCGAAGGCGGACCCGACGTGGACCAGGGCCTCCGCGCAGCGCGGGCAGCGCCGGTCGCGGCCGTCGGGGTAGGGCTGCTTGTACGAGGCCCGGCAGGGCAGGCAGACGTAGGAGGTCTTCGCGTGGGCCATGCGGTCAGCGTACGGGCCGAGGGCACGATGACCCGAGGGGTTTTCGACCCTCCGGTCGGCCGGGTGTATCGCGGGCCTATCGAGAACCGCATACGCCGCCGCAACGGCCCGACGTGTCCCATGGGGGCATGAACCAGAACGCCTCCCCGCGGGCACCGCGCCACCGCACCCGCAGGATCGTGCTCACCGGCCCGGCGGTCCTCGGGACGGCCTGCGCCGCGTTCGTCGTGCGGCGGCCGCTCATGATGTCCGCACCGAGGTGCCTGGCCGGTCGGTGGCACGGCTGCTACGACACGTTCAACGGCGTGGTGCTGATGACGCTGGTCGCGCTGCCGGTGGCGGCGCTGGTGGTGTGGGCCCTGGCGCACCGCCGCCGGGCCCGCGGCGTCACGTCGGCCTGGCGGATGTCGCTGGCGGAGGTGGGCATGGTCCACGGGACGGTGCCGCTCCTGTGGCTGACCATGATGCCGGGCGCCGGACCGGGCACCGCCCCGCGCCGGGTGAGCCTCGTCCCGCTGCGGGACCTGCTCACCATGGGGCCGCTCGGGATCGGCGGCAACCTGCTGATTTTCGCGGCACTGGGGTTCTTCGCCCCGGTGCGGTTCGCGGCACTGGCGTCCCTGCCGCGGATCCTGGCGCTCGGGGCGGCCTGCTCGGTGCTGGTCGAGACCCTGCAGTACGTGCTGTGGCTGGACCGGGTGTCCTCCGTGGACGACGTCCTGGTCAACGCCGTCGGCGCCGTACTGGCCGCGCTGGCCTCGCGCCGCTGGTGGCGCACCACGGCACCGGCCGCGGAGGAGGACCGGCCGCGCCCCGCGCCGGCACCGGTCGGCTGAGCCGCACCCCCGGTCCACCCGCGTCCTGCATACGCCGGCGATAGGCGGTGCTGCTTAGGCTTCGGACATGCGCGTACTGATCGTGGAGGACGAGCCCTACCTCGCCGAGGCCGTCCGGGACGGTCTGCGGCTGGAGGCGATCGCCGCCGACATCGCCGGCGACGGCGACTCCGCCCTGGAGATGCTCGGCGTCCACACCTACGACCTCGCGATCCTCGACCGGGACATCCCCGGCCCCTCCGGCGACGAGGTCGCCCGGCGCATCGTCGCCTCCGGCAGCGGCATCCCGATCCTGATGCTCACCGCCGCCGACCGGATCGACGACAAGGCCTCCGGGTTCGGGCTCGGCGCCGACGACTACCTCACCAAGCCGTTCGACCTGCGGGAACTCGTCCTCCGGCTGAGGGCGCTCGACCGCCGGCGCGCGCACGCCCGGCCCCCGGTCCGCGAGATCGCGGGCCTGCGGCTCGACCCCTTCCGCCGGGAGGTCTTCCGGGACGGACGCTACGTCGCGCTCACCCGCAAGCAGTTCGCCGTGCTCGACGTCCTCGTCGCCGCCGAGGGCGGGGTCGTCAGCGCCGAGGAACTGCTGGAACGGGCCTGGGACGAGAACGCCGACCCCCTCACCAACGCCGTGCGCATCACCGTCTCCGCCCTGCGCAAACGGCTCGGCGAACCCCGGGTCATCGCCACGGTGCCCGGGGTCGGCTACCGCATCGACACCGGCACGGACACCAGCGGCCGATGAACCGACGGCCAGGGCTCAGCGCCCGACTCAGGCTCACCCTCAGCTACGTGGGATTTCTCGTCGTCGCCGGCGCTCTGCTGCTGGCCGTGGTGTGGATGTACCTGCTGCGCTACGTCCCCGACAACAGCAGGGGCCTGCTCGGGATCTCGCCCAACCGCTACCTGCTGGTGCACACCTTCGCCCCCGCCGCGGCCGTGGCGATGGCCTTCCTCCTGGTGTTCGGGCTGGTCGGCGGGTGGATCCTCGCCGGGCGGATGCTCGCACCGCTCACCCGGATCACCGAGGCGGCGCGGCTGGCCGGGAGCGGGTCGCTGTCGCACCGGATCCGCATGAGCGGCCGCCGGGACGAATTCCGGGAGCTCTCCGACGCGTTCGACTCGATGCTCGAACAGCTCGAGTCGCACGTCGCCGAGCAGCAGCGGTTCGCCGCGAACGCCTCCCACGAACTGCGCACCCCGCTGGCGATCTCGCGGACGCTCCTCGACGTCGCCCGCAAGGACCCCACCCGGGACCGCGGCGAACTCGTCGAACGCCTGCACGCCGTCAACACGCGGGCGATCGACCTCACCGAGGCCCTCCTGCTGCTCGGCCGCGGCGGCCGCGCGGACTTCCCCCGCGAGAACGTCGACCTCTCCCTCGTCGCCGAGGAGGCCGCCGAAACGCTGCTCCCCCTCGCCGAACAGCGCGGGATCACGCTCGACGTCACCGGCACCCAGGCCCCGACCAGCGGCTCCGCGGAGCTCCTGCTGCGGATGGCGACCAACCTCGTCCAGAACGCCGTCGTCCACAACCTCCCGGCCGGCGGCACCGTGACCGTCCGGACCGGGACGAACGGCGGCACCAGCGTGCTGCGGGTCGAGAACACCGGCCGCCGGCTCCCGCCGGACCTGGTGCCGACCCTCACCGAACCCTTCCGGCGCGGCACCGACCGCGTCCGCACCGACGAGCACGCCGGCGCCGGCCTCGGGCTGGCCATCGTGCAGAGCGTCGTCCGCGCCCACCACGGGACCCTCGACCTCGTCCCGCGCCCGGACGGCGGTCTCCTCGTCACGGTCCGGCTCCCCGGCGGCCCCTAGCCGCCGTCCCACCGTCCGGAGCGGGGGCGGCCCGGAGCCGAGCGGCCGGCGGTCGCCCCGCTCAGCCCCGCTGCGGGGCGGTCGCCACGATGATGCGGACGGCGTCGGCGATCTGGGCGTCCGTCAGGTCGCCGCGGGCGGTCAGGCGCAGCCGGGAGATGCCGTCCGGCACGGACGGCGGCCGGAAGCAGCCGACGGCCAGTCCGGCGGTGCGGCAGTCGGCGGCCCACTGGACGGCGGCCTCCGGGCCCGGGGCGCGGACCGAGACCACGGCGGCGTCCGGGGTGGAGGCGTGCAGGCCGGCGGCGGTGAGCTCGGCGGCGAGCGTGTGGGCGACCTCGCGGGCGCGCTCGGCCCGGTGCGGCGCGGCGGCGCCCCGCCCCCCCCCCCCGGGGGGGGCCCCCCCCCCCCCCCGGGCCGGGCCGGGGGCGGCAAAGGAAGG
>NZ_JBHWBW010000256.1:0-10836 GCF_042735675.1 Kitasatospora sp. NPDC059571 | reverse complement strand
CGCGGGGGGGCGCCCCCCCCCCCCGCCAGCGCGCCGGGCGGCCCGCGCCCGCCGGGGTTGCGCGCCGTCAGCTGCCGTGGACCCGGAACTCCGACACCTGCCCGGCCGGCCAGCCGGTGTTGGCGGTGAACACCAGCCGGACGTACCGCTCGGTGGCGGTCGCGGGCAGGGTCAGGGCCGCGGTGTTGCCGGTGCCCGGGTCGAAGGCGCAGGCGGTGGGCGCCAGCAGTTGGGTGAAGGCCGCGCCGTCGGTGCTGCCCTGGACGGCCACGGTCTGCGTCCGGGCGCCCCAGGCGGTGGACGGCGGAAGGGTGAGCACGATCCGGCGGACTCCGGTCGCCGCGCCCAGGTCGACCTGGAGCCGCTGCGGGAAGGCGTTGTTGGCGCTCTCCCAGTAGCTGGCCGGATCGCCGTCGGTGGCGTTGCCGCTGCCGTACACCTGGGTGTGGCTGCTCTCCGCCGTCGGCCGGTGCAGCGCGAGGTTCACCGGCTGGGCGCCGGCCGTGGTCACCGCGGTGACCTGCCCGGACGGCGGTGAGGTGTTGCCGGCGGCGTCGAGTGCCTGCACGTCGAAGGTGTAGGAGGTCGACGGGGTCAGACCGGTGACCGTGTATGCGGTGGCGGTGCCGGGCGCGGTGGCGACGGTGGCCGCGGTGGAGCCGGTGACCAGCCGGATCCGGTAGCCGCTCACACCGACGTCGTCGACCGAGGCCGTCCAGGCCAGTGCGACGGTGGTGTCGGTCTGCCCGGTGGCGTGCAGGCCGCCGGGTGCGGTCGGCGGCGCGGTGTCCGAGGCCCCGGCGACCGGCGGGGTCGGCCGGACGGCGGTGAGCGCGAGCTGCCCCTTCAGCATCCGGCCGCCGTCCCCGGTGAGCCGCAGGTAGTAGTCCGAGGAGCAGGCGGTGCCGTCCTCGTCCAGCGCGAGCAGGCCCGACCCGGTCGGTACCCAGGCCTGCGACTCGGCGGTCTTGGCGATCTGGTTGCCCTCGTTGTATTCGTCGAACATCGAGACGTAGACGCTCGGCACACCGGCCCTGGCCATGTTGTAGAACTGCCGCCACATGAAGTCGCCGTGCGCCCGCTGCCGGTCGGCGACCCCGCCGGGGAGCACGCACGGCTGGTAGTCGATCCCGTGGGCGGCGCACTCGGCGAGGTCGGGCACGGTGGCGACGGTGTAGAAGTTGTCGGCGTCCGCGGCGCTGCCGATCCGGCCGACCAGCCACGGCGAGAGCAGGTCGAAGGCGTGGTAGACGTCCGAGAAGCCCGGCCGGGAGTCCCGGTCACCGGTCCGCCACCAGGTCGGCACCCCGCCGATCACGTAGCAGCCCTGCGCCTTGAACCAGGTGACCACGTCGAGGCACGGCCCGGGGGCGAACGGCCGCTGGCCGTCGTTGAAGCCGAAGCCCCAGATGCAGACCACCGGCCGGCCGTTCTGGCGGGCGTACGCGGGCGAGGCGGTGTGCGCCTGCATCCTGCCGGCCCAGTCGGCCTTGATGTCCGACTGCATCGTCGTCCAGTCGGAGACGTCGTACATCAGGTAGAACTTCACCCCCTGCGACTCGGCGGCGCTGCGCACCTTGGCCGCCATCGCGTCCCGGGTGGGCCCCTCCCCGCCGGTCGGGTTGAACCGCTGGAGCGCGGCGGTGTCGATGCCGTACTGCTTCATCCAGCGGAAGTGCACGTCGACGGTCTGCTGGTCGTACGAGGAGAAGAGCGTCGCGGGCCGGCCGTTGCCCAGGCTGCCGAAGCCGGTGCCGTAGGTCGCGGCGAACTCCCTGACGTCCGGCCAGGCGACCACGGCGCTGTTGGACGGCGAGGGCGGCCGGCCCCAGTTCCGGGCCCAGTGCCACCAGCCGTTGATCGGTGCGCCGTCGCCCGGGCAGGCGAACCAGCCCTGGTAGCCGACGGTCACCTTGCCGACCACGTCCCCGGGCGCGCTCGCCGCGGCGGCCGGGGTGGCCGCCACCGCCTCGCCGAGGCCGACGGCCCCGGCCGCGCCGGCCGCTGCGGCGGCCTGCAGGAACACCCGTCGTGTGACAGCCATCCGGATCCCCTTCGATCGGTCGTCAACTGGCCTTGCAGGCGGGCTGGTTGCCCACACCGTCCGCCGACCGCGAGCGTAATCCGGGTGACATGTACCGGCAATACTCGGAGCAAATCGCGCAAGAATTTAACCTTGACATCGCAAAAATGGACATCTGTCTCGGGCGTGTCCTCCGGCCCCGCTGCGGCCAGCGGCGGGCGGGCCCACACTGGTGGCGGACGACCGGCCCGGACCCTGGGGAACGATGCTGCTGGGACTCACCACCGCCGTACTCGCGACCGTCTGCTTCGGGTTCGCGTGCATCTTCCAGGCGCGCGGTGCCCGGGCCGCGCCGCGGGCCGACCGGGTGCGCCTCGGCCTGGTCGCCGCCCTCGTCCGGTCGTGGCCGTTCCTGCTCGGTACGGCGCTGGACATCGCCGGGTTCGCCCTGAGCATCGTCGCCCTGCGGACCCTGCCGCTCTTCCTCGTCCAGGCCGTCACCAACGCCAGCCTGGCGGTGACCGCGGTCGCCGCCGTCCGGCTGCTCGGCGCGCGCCTCAACCGGACCGACATCGCCGCGGTCGCCGCCGTGGTGGCCGGGCTGGTGCTGCTCGCCCTGGGCGCCGGCCGCGAGGGCGACCGGCGGGCCGGCGACGGTTTCCACCTGGCGCTCCTGGCGACCGCCCTCGCCGTCGTGCTCGGCACCGCCGTGCTCGCCCGCCGCGGCGGCAACACCGCGGCCGCCGGACTCGGCGTGCTGGCCGGTGTCGGCTTCGGCGTGACCAGCCTCGCCGTCCGGGTCATCGACCCGTCCGGCCTGTCGGAGGTGCTCACCGACCCGGCCGTGTACGCGCTCTGCCTGGGCGGGCTGGGCGGCTACCTCGCGTACGCGCTCGCGCTCCAGCGCGGCACGGTGACCGCGGCGACGGCGGCCGGCACGGTCGCCGAGACCTTCTTCCCGGCCGTGGTCGGCGTGGTCGTGCTCGGGGACGCCGCCCGCCCGGGCTTCACCTGGCCCGTGCTGGCCGGGTTCGCACTGGCCGTCGGCGGCACCGTCGCGCTGTCCCGCTTCGGCGAGGTCGAGGCCCCGGCGCAGGAGCCGGCCGCCGCACCCGGCGCCGTCGCACCGCAGCCGCCGCCGTCCCGCACGGCCGGGCCGCCCCGGTAGCCCGCCCGGCGCAGCCGTGTGATGGTGACGGGACGGGCACGGCGCCCGGGCAGATCGCACACGGCGGGCAGGTGGACATGGGTGACGACGCTCCGCAGTGGGCGGGGCCGGCCGACCCCTTCGCGGCATCGACGGCCGTCCCGGCCGGTGCGCACGCCCCGCGGCCGCTGCGCCGCCCCGAACCCGGCCGCCCGGTCGCCCTGGTCACCGGCGCCTCCTCCGGCATCGGGGCGGCGACCGCCGCCCGGCTGGCCGCGGCCGGCTGGCACCTGCTGCTGTCCGGCACCGACGCCGGACGGCTGGACGAGGTGGCGGGCCGCACCGGCGGCCGCGTCCTGGCGGAGGACCTGAGCCTGCCCGAGGGGCCGCAGCGGCTCGCCGACCGGGCCCGCGCGGCCACCGGCCGGGTCGACGCGCTGGTCGCCAGCGCCGGCCTCGGCTGGCGCGGGCCGTTCGCCGAGACGCCCCCCGACGTCCTCGACCTGATGGTGGACGTCAACCTCGCCGCCCCGCTGCGGCTGATCCGGCAGCTGCTGCCCGGCATGCTGGAGCGCCGGCACGGCCGAATCGTGCTGATCGGCTCGATGGCCGGCCAGGTCGGGGTCCGCGACGAGGCCGCGTACGCGGCCACCAAGGCCGGCCTGGCGATGTTCGCCGAGAGCCTCTGGTACGAGCTGCGCGGGACGGGCGTCGGCGTCCGGATCGTCCTGCCGGGAGCGGTGGACACCCCGTTCTTCGCCCGGCGCGGCAGCCCCTACCAGCGTGGCCGTCCGCGCCCCGTGTCACCCGAACGGGTGGCCGAGTCGGTGGTATCCACCATCACCACCAACTGCGACCGGCTGTTCGTCCCGCAGTGGCTCGGCATGCCCGCGCGCATCCACGGCGCGGTGCCCGGGGTGTTCCGGCGCCTGGCGTCCCGGTTCGGGTGATGCGGGCCCGCCGTGCGGCCGGGTGGACGGCGGCGGCCGCGGCCGGTGCCGGGCTGCTGCACCTGGCCCCGGCGGCCGTCCGGCTGGACCGCGTCCGCCGGGTCGCGGCCCGCGCCACGGCCGGGTTCGGCGCCGCCGGGCACGTCGCGCTCACCTTCGACGACGGACCCGACCCGCGCAGCACCCCGTACGTGCTGGACGCGCTGGACGAGCTCGGCGTCCACGCCACGTTCTTCCTGCTCGGCGCGGCGCTGGAGCGCGCCCCGGGACTCGGCCGTGAGCTGGTGGCGCGCGGCCACGAGGTCGCCGTGCACGGCTGGCACCACCGGGTGCAGTGGTACCCGGCGCCGCGCCGGGATCTCGGCGAGGTGCGCCGGACGGCCGCGGCGGTCACCGAACTGTGCGGCGCCCGGCCGCTCTGGTACCGGCCGCCCTACGGCGTCCTCACCACCGGTCTCGCGCTCGCGGCCCGGCGCTGCGGGCTGCGGACGGTGCTCTGGACCGCCTGGGGGCGGGACTGGACGGAGCGGTCCACGCCCGAGTCGGTGTACGCAACCGCCCGGCCGGGCCTGGCGGGCGGAGCGACCCTGCTGCTGCACGATTCCGACTGCACGTCGGCGCCGGGGTCCTGGCGCTCGGCGCTGGGCGCCCTGCCGCTCCTGGTGGGGCACTGCCGCGAGGCCGGGCTGACGGTCGGCCCACTGCGCGACCACGGCCCGCTGGGCGGGCGCGGGCGATAGCGCGGGGTCAGCCCCGGCCGGGTGCGTGCTGGGGGCTGCCCAGGCCGACCCGCTGCAGGGCGGCCGCGAAGCCCGTCCGCCAGCCCTGCGGCGAGGCGCCCTCGGAGGGTGCCGGGGCCGGCCGGCGCAGCGCGGCGAGCGCACTGCGGACCACCTCGGCCGGGCGGGCCGAGACCACGTCGGCGTGGCCGAGCTCCAGCTCGTGCTGGAGGTTGTCCCGGCCGTGGCCCTGGACGACGTCGAGCAGCAGCAGCCGCCGCCCGATGGCGCGCGCCTCGCTGCAGGTGTCGCCGGAGCTGGTCACCACCAGGTCGGCGGCGGCCATCAGAGCGGGTACGGCGTCGGTGTAGCCGAACGGGTGCAGCCGGGGCCGGTGCCGGGCGGCGGTGCGCAGCCGGTTCTCCAGAAGGGAGTTGCGGCCGGCGACCGCCAGGACGTGCGGTCCGGCGTCGGCCAGCTCGGCGGCCGTCCGGGCCAGCGGACCGAGGCCCCACGAGCCGGACATCAGCAGCACGCACGGGGCGTCCGCGGGTACGCCGAGCTCGGCGCGGGCCTCGGCCCGGCCGGGCGGGGTGTAGAAGTCCGCGCGCAGCGGGGCCGGCAGGACGGCGATCGGTGCGTCCGGGCGGTAGCGGCGGACGGCGCAGGCCGCGACCTCGGAGGTGACCAGGAAGAGGTCGGTCTCGTCCTGCACCCACAGCCGGTGCGGGGTGACGTCGGTGCAGAGCACCATGTGGCGCAGGCCGGGCAGCCCGGGGCGGAGCTCGTTGACCGCGGAGGTCGCGGTGGCGAACACCGAGACCACCAGCTCGGGCCGTTCGCGCTCCAGCAGCTCCCGCAGGTGCGGCAGCAGCCGGGCCCGTGCGGCGGCGTCGGCGAGCATCGCCAGCCGGGCGCCGGGTCGCAGGGCGGAGAAGTGGAAGGCGTCGTAGAGGCCGGGCAGGTCGAGCATCCGGCGGAAGACCGCCTCGCCGGCCGCCCCGGCCCGCTGCCCGAGCAGGGCCATCGCGTCGACCGTGGTGGTCGTCCAGCCGTCGGCCCGCAGGGAGTCGGCGCAGGCCAGGGCCATCACGTCGTGGCCCTGGCCGAGCGATCCGGAGACCAGGAGGGCGTGCGGCACGGCGGCGGTCAGCGGGTGCCGGCCGAGGCGCGGTACCAGTCGGCGTAGCGGCTCACGCCGTCGTCGAAGCTGGTCCGCGGCGACCAGCCGAGCAGCCGCTTGGCCTGGGCGGCGGAGATCCGGCGCCCGGTGTAGTCGGCGGTGCGGGCCGGCACGTGCTCCACGGAGAGCGGCCCGAGCAGCCGGTCGACGGTGTCGGCGATGTCGCGGACCGAGATGGCGGTGGAGCCCTCCAGCGCGAAGGTCTGGTCCTGGGCGACGGGGGAGAGCGCCCGGACGTGGGCGTCGGCGAGGTCCTCCACGTAGACGAAGTTCCGGGTCTGCCGGCCGTCCCCGGCGATGGTGATCGGCCGGCCCTCGAAGGCGGCCTGCACGAAGCGGGCGATGACCAGTTCGTCGCGCATCCGCGGCCCGTACGGGATGCCGTAGCGCAGGATGGTGAAGTGCTGGCCGTAGAGCTCGCGGTAGCTGTGCACCAGCATCTCGGCGGCGAGCTTGCTGGCGACGTACAGGTGGCCGCTGTGGGCGAGTTCGATCGGGGCCTGCTCGTCGAGTTCCTGCTCCTCGCCGTCGAGCCCGGGCTCGGTGCGCGCGGCGCCGTACACCCAGACGGTGCTGGCGAGGACGGTGCGGCTGAGGCCGCTGCGGCGGGCGGCCTCCAGCACGGTCGCGGTGCCGTCGATGTTGGCCCGGACGGCCTGGACGGGGTCGGCGGCCACCTGCTCGACGTCGGCCATGGCGGCCAGGTGGAAGACCACCTCGCAGTCGCCGAGCGCGGTGCTCAGGCCGGGCAGGTCGAGGATGTCGAGGCGGGCGTGCTCGGCCGCGGGGTTGAGGTACCGGTCGGTGGTGTCCACCACCAGGACCTCGTGCCCGGCGGTGAGCAGCCGGTCGACGACGTGTGATCCGATGAACCCGCAGCCCCCGGTGACGGCTACTCGCACGGTCTCGCTCCTTCGTCGGGCCTGCTCAGCCGGCCAGGCGGTGGTGGACGGCGGACACGGCCTCGATCACCCGGTCGGCCTCGTCCCCGGTCATGTCGGAGTGCACCGGGAGGCAGACCTGCCGGGCGCAGACGTCCTCGGACACCGGCAGCTCGGCGTCCCGGTACTCGGCGAAGACGGGCTGGCGGTGCAGCGGCAGGTCGTAGACCTCGCCGGACAGCCGCACCCCGAAGTCGTCGGCGCACGCCCGCTTGAACGCGGCCCGGTCGACCCCGGCGGGCAGCAGCACCACGTACTTGTAGTAGTTGCTGCGGCAGCCGGCCGGCTCGACCGGGGTGCGCAGGCCGTCGAGTCCGGCCAGTGCGGTGTCGTAGCGGCGGGCGACGGCGCGCCTGGTCTCCAGGAACTCCTTGAGCCGGCGCAGGTGGACGGTGCCGACCGCGGCGTTGAGCTCGCTCATCCGCCAGGAGGCGCCGTGCCGCACGTGGTGGTTGGCGGTGAAGGCGCCCTTGCCCTGGTCGCGGTAGATCCGTGCCTCGTCGCGGAGTTCGGGCGACTCGGTGAGGATCATGCCGCCCTCGCCGCTGGTGGTGACCTTGGTCGGGTAGAACGAGAAGGCGCCGGCCAGGCCGAAGGTGCCGGCGGCGCGGCCGCCGAAGGTGCTGCCGTGGGCGTGCGCGGCGTCCTCGATGAGCGGGATCCCGCGCCGGTCGCAGAGCGCCCGCAGGGCGTCGACCTCGGGGGTGACGAGCCCGCCGATGTGCACCAGGACGACGGCGGCGGTGTCCGGGGTGAGCGCCGCCTCGACGGTGGCGGGGCTGAGCGCGAGGGTGTCCGGGTCGACGTCGGCGAGGACGGGCCGGCCGCCGGCGTGCACCACGGCGGCGGCGGTCGCGTAGAACGTGACGGCGGGGACGACGACGTCGCGGCCGCGTACGTCGACGGTGCGCAGCACTACCTCCAGGGCGGCGGTGCCGCTGGCGAGGGCGACCGCGTGGGAGGCGCCGTGCTCGGTGGCGAAGGCCTGCTCGAAGCGCTCCGTCCATGGTCCGAGCGTCAGCGCGCCGGTGGTGAGGATCTCCCGCACGGCGTCGGCCACAGCCGTGCGGTCGGTCTCGTCGAACACGATGCGAGCCGCGGGAACCCCCACGTGGCACCTCCAGCAGCGAATGGCAGAGTCGTTCCTGCCAAATCTGACACATCGGACATCTCCGGCAAGTCAGATTGGTTCGCCCGCGTGTGTCCCGACCGGCGGCGGGGCCGTCCGGCCGCGGTGTGCCGCCCTGCGGCAGGGCGGCGCCGGGCCGGGCATCGGGTAGGCCGGGCGGGTGATCGGCCGGCTGCGCGGCGCCCCCGGCGGGTGTCAGCCGGTGACGACCAGGGTCAGCGGCACGCTGCCGCACGGCAGCAGGGTGTGGGTGGCCGGGTCGGGCGACCTGAGCAGCGAGCCGGCCAGGTGCCGGGCGCTGGTCGACGCGGCGACCCGGCCCTTGGCGTTGACCAGGCAGGCCGGTGCCCCGATCCGGCGCAGCGCGGGCAGCACGGCCGCCTCGAAGTGCCGCAGGTAGACGTCGGCCGCCGCCACGCCGCGGAAGACGCCGTCCACCTCCACGGGCGCCGCGAGGGTAAGGCTGTACTCGTCGGAGCACAGGTAGTCCACGTACGGGCCGGAGACCGCGCGCCGGCCGGTGCTGCGCGGGATCGCGAACCAGTCCCAGTGGGTGTAGTCGGCCAGCGCCGAGCGGTCCGGGTCCAGGTGCTGGCGCAGCGGCTGCGGGGTGCCGTTCGGGCCGGGCTGCCACCACTCCAGCCAGGACGGGGCGTCGGCCAGCGAGCCGGGCTCGGCGACGAAGCCGGCGCCGGAGATCAGCGGGGCGTGCGCGGCGAGCTGGGCGAGCAGCAGCGGGCGCAGCGCGGCGAGTTCGGCGACGGCGGGGGAGCGGCCGTCGGCGGCGCGGCGGAACAGCTCCGCGGTGGCGGCCCGGGTGGACTCGACGGCGGCGAAGACCTCCTCCAGGGTGTCCCGGACGATGGCGAGCGCGGCGTCGACCGCCGGCCCCGCGTGGCCGGGGGCGCCCTCCGCGAGGGCTGCGGCGGTGCGGTGCGCGGTCGGGGTGTCGGTCGCCAAAGTGTCCTGCCCGGGCTCGGTCGACGGGTCAGCGGGTGCCCGCGGCCCAGCTATCCGACCAGGTCCAGACGGAGCTCGATCAGGCGTTCCGTCGCGTCCTGGACGTGGCGTTCGGCGAGGTCCCTGGCGGTCTCCCCGGCGCCGGCGGCGATCGCCTCGACCAGCGCGCGGTGCTGCTCGGCGGCGGGGGCCGACAGGTCGTCCCCGTCGAACGCGAGACACATTAGCGCCCCGAACTCCGTCTGGAAACGGATCTCCTCGCGGGTGAGCCGGGCGGACTGGGCGGCCGCTGCGACCTCGACGTGGAAGCGGCGGTCGGCGCGGACCCGCTCGGCGGTGTCGGTGCTGGCCTCGAAGGCGTCCCGCAGCTCGCGCAGCCGGCCCAGGCCGTCGCTGTCGGTGCGGGCCGCGGCCAGCCGGGCGGCGGCGCCGGCGACGGCCGCGTAGTGGTCGCCGAAGTCCCGGATCTCCTGCGCGCTGTGCTCCGCGAGGCGGGGGCGGAGCCGTTCGACCAGCGGTTCGGCCGGGGCGTGCACGAAGCTGCCGCCGCCGCGGCCGCGCCGGGTGGTGACCAGGCCCTGGTGGCGCAGGATCTGCAGCGAGGCGCGCAGCGTCACGGTGGAGACGCCGAGCCGGGCCGCGAGGTCGTTCTCGCCCGGGAGCTGGTCGCCGTCGGCGAGCAGGCCCAGCTCGATGGCGTCGCCGATCCGGCGGGCCACCGCCTCGACCCGGGCCACCGAGTCCATCGGGGCGAAGACGGCGTGCTGGACGCCGCCGTGGGTTGCTTCCAAGGACCGAGCGCCTCCTCTCGTTCTTCGCCCAATCTTTACCATGCCGAGGTCTTGTCCTTTGAAATATAAGTCCATATGTTTTCTGCTCACATCCCCCGGACGGAGGAGCAACACCCCATGTCAGACCATCCGGCGATCGCCCTGCGCGGCCTGCGCAAGGCCTTCGGGGACGTCGAGGCCGTCCGCGGCGTCGACCTGGAGATCCCCGACGGCGAGTTCTTCTCCATGCTCGGACCCTCCGGATCCGGCAAGACCACCGTGCTGCGCATGATCGCCGGCTTCGACGCGCCGTCCGGCGGCACCGTCGAGCTGGCCGGCCGCGACGTCACCCGGCTCGCCCCCTTCGAGCGGGACGTCCACACGGTGTTCCAGGACTACGCGCTGTTCCCGCACATGACCGTGCTGCAGAACGTCGCCTACGGCCTCAAGGTCCGCAAGGTCCCCAAGGCCGAACGGCTGGAGCGGGCCGCCGAGGCGCTCGCCGCCGTCCGGCTGGCCGAGTTCGGCGCCCGCCGCCCGGCCCAGCTCTCCGGCGGCCAGCGCCAGCGCGTCGCCCTCGCCCGCGCCCTGGTCACCCGGCCGCGCGTGCTGCTGCTCGACGAGCCGCTCGGCGCACTCGACCTCAAGCTCCGCGAGCAGATGCAGATCGAGCTCAAGGAGATCCAGCGCAGCGCCGGCATCACCTTCGTGCTGGTCACCCACGACCAGCACGAGGCGCTCACCCTCTCCGACCGGATCGCGGTCTTCAACGCGGGCCGCATCGAGCAGGTCGCCACCCCCGCCGAGCTGTACGAGCGCCCGGCCAGCGCGTTCGTCGCCTCGTTCGTCGGCACCTCCAACCTGCTCCACGGCGAGGCCGCCGAGCGCGTCCTCGGCGAGGCCGGCACCTTCAGCGTGCGCCCCGAGAAGATCCGGCTCCACGAGGACGGCCGCCCGGGCGCCGCGGGCGCCGACGAGGTCACCGCGCTCGGCACGGTCGCCGAGGTCGTCTAC
>NZ_JBHWBW010000255.1:0-10837 GCF_042735675.1 Kitasatospora sp. NPDC059571 | reverse complement strand
GCGTCCCGATCCCCCTCCGCGGCGCTCAGCACCCCGGCGCTCCCCCGCGGGCCGCGGGCGCGCGCCGCGCGCGGCGCCGGGGCGCGGCGCCGCGCCCGGGCGCCGCCCCCCCCGCCGCCGCCCCCCCCGCGTTCGCGCGCCGGCGGCCCGACAGCGCGCCGACAGCGGTGCGCGGGCGCTGTCAGCGGCGTGACAGCGGGCCGACAGCCGGGCCGGGCAGCCTGAGGGCATGACAGTGATCGCCACCGCCCCGACCGACCGGGGGCCCCGCACCGGCAACGCCGTGGAGGTCCGCGGCATCGTGAAGACCTTCGGCTCGACCAGGGCCCTGGACGGCGTCGACCTCGACGTCCGCGAGGGCACCGTGCTCGGCCTGCTCGGCCCCAACGGCGCCGGCAAGACCACCCTCGTCCGGATCCTCTCCACACTCGTCAGGCCCGACTCCGGCTCCGCCGTCGTCGGCGGCTACGACGTCCTGCGCCAGCCCAAGCAGCTGCGCCGCACGATCGGCCTCACCGGCCAGTACGCCTCCGTCGACGAGCTGCTGTCCGGGTACGAGAACCTCTACCTGATCGGCCGGCTGCTCGACCTCTCCGCCAAGGAGGCCAAGGCCCGCGCCACCGAGCTGCTGGAGCGCTTCTCGCTCACCGAGGCCGCCAAGCGGCCCGCCAAGACCTACTCCGGCGGTATGCGCCGCCGCCTCGACCTGGCCGCCTCCATGATCGGCCGGCCGAAGGTGCTGTACCTGGACGAGCCCACCACCGGCCTCGACCCGCGCACCCGCAACGAGGTCTGGGACGAGGTGCAGCGGATGGTCGCCGAGGGCTCCACCGTGCTGCTCACCACCCAGTACATGGAGGAGGCCGAGCAGCTCGCCCACGAGCTGACCGTCATCGACCGCGGCCGGGTGATCGCGGCCGGGGGCGTCGAGGAGCTCAAGACCCAGGTCGGCGGCCAGACCCTCCAGGTGCGCCCGCAGCACCCCGCCGAGCTGCCCGAGATGGCCCGCTGCCTCCGGGAGGCCGCGATCCCCGCCACCTTCTCCGCCGACACCGGGCTGCTGTCCGTGCAGCTCACCGCGGACGACCAGCTGACCGCCGTGATCGGCGTGCTGGGCACCCGCGGCTTCGCCGTGGCCGGCATCCACACCGAGCTGCCGAGCCTGGACGAGGTCTTCCTCGCCATCACCGGCAAGCCCTCCACCGCCCCGACCCCCGAGAAGGAGCCCGTGGCATGACCACCGCCACCCTGACGCCGGTCACCGCCCCGGCCCACCTCGACGACCCCCGGATCGGCCTGTCCGGCCACCTGCGCCACGTGGGCGCGCTGACCCGCCGCAACCTGATGCGGATCAAGGCCGACCCCGAGTCGATGCTCGACGCCCTGCTGATCCCGATCATCTTCACCGTGCTGTTCGTCTACGTGTTCGGCGGCGCGGTCTCCGGCAGCCAGCACGACTACATCCAGTACATGATCCCGGGCCTGCTCGGCACCACCGGCCTCAACCTGGCGATGGCCGTCGGCACCGGACTCAACAGCGACTTCCAGTCCGGTGTGATGGACCGCTTCCGCACCCTGCCGATCGGCCGGGCCGCCGTCCTGCTCTCCAAGATCGTCGCCGAGACCTGCCGAGGGCTGGTGTCCTTCACCATCCTGATCGGCTTCTCGATGATCCTCGGGCTGGAGATCAGGACCCACTTCCTGCACCTGCTGGCCGCCGTCGGCCTCTCGCTGCTGTTCGGCATGTCGATCGTCTGGATCTCCATGCTGCTCGGCATGTCGCTGCGCAGCGCCCAGGCCGTCCAGGGCGTCAGCATGCTGGTGATCATGCCGCTGCAGTTCGGCAGCTCGATCTTCGCCCCGACCACCACCATGCCGGGCTGGCTCCAGGCGTTCACCAAGTACAACCCGCTGTCCGCGCTCGCGGACGCCTGCCGCAACCTGATCAACGGCGGTCCGCTCACCCACTCGGTGACGATCGTGCTGGTCTGGTCGGTGGCGATCACCGCGGTCACCGCGCCGCTGGCGGTGGCGCGGTTCCGCAAGCGGACCTGACCCGGCCCGGCGGCTCAGTAGTCGCCGGGTACCGCCAGCAGGGCGGCCGCCTCCGTGACGTCGAGGCGGCCGCCCTCGGCCGTTGCGGCCGCGAACTCCGCCGGGTCGAGCAGCGCCTGCAGCGCGGCGACCATCCGGTCGCGCTCCACGCGCTCCATGTGGGAGCCGCGCTTGCCGTGCAGTGCGTCGTGCGCACCGAGCAGCAGCGCGGCCCGGCGGGCGGCCGCCGGGCTGCCGAGCTGCTCCGCACAGGCCAGCAGGATGCCGGTGGCGGGCATCAGCAGCATGATCGACATGTGCTCCGCGAAGACGGTCGCCCCGCCCGGCACCGAGGTCATGTCGCGGCGGCCCTCGACCAGCAGCCGCAGGCCGCGGCGGGGGTCGCCGGCCCGGGCCACCACCCAGCCGCGGATGCACGCCACGATGCCGAGGAAGACCCCGGGCACGATCGGCCCGAACTGGCCCTGGCTCGTGGTCAGCCGGTCCAACTGGTCCAGCGCCAGGTCGTACTCGCCGCGCTGGGTGTGCAGGTTGCAGAGCACCAGCCGCCCGTAGAGCTGCGCGCCGTCGGCGGCGTGGTTGCCGACCTCGACCTCCTCCAGGGACCGGCGCACCATCTCCTCGCCGCCGGCCGGGTCGAACTCGGTCAGCGTCTCGCCCAGCCTGATCCGCAGCAGCGGCACCTCCTG
This sequence comes from Kitasatospora sp. NPDC059571, assembly GCF_042735675.1. Classification (NCBI taxonomy): domain Bacteria; kingdom Bacillati; phylum Actinomycetota; class Actinomycetes; order Kitasatosporales; family Streptomycetaceae; genus Kitasatospora; species Kitasatospora sp. NPDC059571. Next base: position 8,093 of record NZ_JBHWBW010000255.1, on the reverse strand, counting down.
GACGGCACCGAGCTCCGTCGCGATGTCGATGGCCTGGCGGTAGGCCTCGGCGGCCCGCCGTCCGTCGCCCTGCTTCGCGGCGTTCTCGGCCTGGGCGGACAGCGCCTCCGACATCCCCCACCGGTCGCCGAGCCGGGTGAAGAGCTCCAGCGCCTCGGCACTGTCGGCGACCGCCTGGTCCAGCGAGCCCGCCCAGTCGTTGAGCAGCCGGGCGCGCAGCTGGAGGGCGTAGGCGAGGTCGAGCGGGCGGCCGTGGCGGCGGGCGCCGTCGATGGCGTCGTCCATGGTCGCCCGCATCAGGTCCATCTCGCCGGAGAGGAAGACCGCGAACACCCGCAGCAGCGCCGGGAATCGATAGGCCTGCGGCAGGTCCTGGGTGTAGGTGGCCAGCACCCGGTGCGAGAGGTCGATCGCCGCGGCGTCCCCGAGCATCGCCATGTTGCCGGTGAACATCTCCACCAGCCGGTGCAGCTGGACCTGGCGGCGGGCCTCCTCCAGCACCTCCCGCGCCATGGGCGGCGGCTCGTCGAGCGGATCGGCCGTCAGCGGCACCGGGCGCGGCGCGTCGTCGGCGTACGCGTCCGGGCCGAGCGCGCCGACCGCGTTGTACCAGTCGGAGGCCTCGCGGCGGTAGTCGCGCAGCGACCAGAACCAGCTCATGCCGAGCGCCAGGACGAGGGCCTCCTGCTCGTCGCGGGCCTCCACCGCGGCGCGCAGCGCGGCGCGGATGTTCTCCTGCTCGCGGTCCAGCACGGCGAGCCAGATCAGCTGGTCGGCGCCGTGCAGGCTGCCGTCGGCGATCCGGACGAGTTCGCGGAAGCAGCGGACGTGGCGCTCCTGGGCGCCGTCGCCGCCGGACTCGGCGAGGCGTTCGGCGGCGTACTCGTGGATCGTCTCCAGCATGGAGTAGCGCGGTTCCTCGCCGGCGAGGTCGGCGAGCACCAGGGACTTGTCGACCAGCGAGAGCAGCAGGTCGGCGACGTCCTCGGCGCGGACCTCGGTGCCGTCGGCGACGACCTGCTCGGCGGCCTCCAGGGTGCAGCCGCCGGCGAAGACCGACAGCCGGCGCAGCACGGCGCGCTCGCGCTTGCCGAGCAGGTCCCAGCTCCAGTCGACGACGGCGCGCAGGGTCTGCTGACGGGGCAGCAGGGTGCGCGAGCCGGCGGTGAGAAGGGCGAACCGGCCGTCCAGACGGTCGGCGATCCGACGGGGCGTCAGGCCGCGCAGCCGGGCGGCGGCGAGCTCGATGGCGAGCGGCAGACCGTCGAGGCGGCGGCAGATCTCGGCACAGGCCTCGGGGTCGTCGGCGGTGCTGAAGCCGGGCCGGGCGGCGGCGCCGCGCTCGGCGAGCAGCCGCAGTGCGACCGGGTCGGGCAGCGGCTCGACGGGGAGCACCGTCTCGCCGGGCACGCCGAGCGGCTCCCGGCTGGTGGCGAGCAGGGTCAGCTCGGGGCACTCGGCGAGCAGCCGGTCGGCGAGGTCGGCGGCGGCCTGGACGAGGTGCTCGCAGTTGTCGAGGACGAGCAGCATCCGGCGCGGTGCGCAGTGCTCGACCAGGCGGCGGACGGGGTCGCCGCGGCGGCCGTCGATCACCTCGGTGACGGCGCCGGCGGTGTGCAGCACGGTCTCGCGCAGGCCGAGGGCGGCGGCGACCGCGTCCGGCACCGCGGACGGGTCCTCCAGCGGGGCGAGTTCGGCCATCCAGACGCCGTCCGGCCAGCTCCCGGCGGCGAGGTGGGCGCGGCCGGCCTCGACGGAGAGCCGGGTCTTGCCGGAGCCGCCCGGGCCGGTGAGGGTGGTCAGCCGGCCGGCGGCCAGGGCGTGCTCCAGCGCGGCGAGGTCGGTGTCGCGGCCGACGAAGCTGGTCAGCCGGGGGCGCAGGTTGCCCGGCGGGCGGGTCCGGGCGCCGGGCGCCGGTGCGACCGCCTGCGCCGCGGCGGGAGCGGGCGCGGTCACCGCGGGTGCCGCCGCGGCCGGGCGGGCGGGCGCCACCGGCGCGAGCAGCTCGGAGTGCAGGGCGCGCAGCTCCGGGCCGGGGTCGGTGCCGAGCCGGTCGGCCAGCGTGCGGCGGGCCCGCTCGTACTGCTGGAGCGCCTCGGCGGTACGGCCCTCGGCGCGCAGGGCGCGGATCAGCAGGGCGTGCAGCTGCTCGTCCAGCGGGTGGTGCTCGCACAGCTCGGCGAGCTCGGCGGTCAGCTCGGCGGCCCGGCCGAGCGCGAGGTCGGCGGTGATCCGGTGGCGGCGGGCCTCGTCGCGCTGGGCCTCCAGCCGGACGGCCGAGCCGGCGGACTCGGGCAGGTCGGCGAGGGCGGGGCCGCGCCACAGCGCGAGGGCGGCGTGCAGCCGGTCGGCGGCCTCCCGGTGGTCGCCCCCGGCCAGGGCCCGGCGGCCGTCGGCGGCGAGCCGCCGGAAGTCCCCGGCGTCGCTCTGTGGGCCGGTGAGCCAGTACCCGGCCGGCCCGGAGCCGATCTCGTCCCGGCCGACGGTGCGGCGCAGCCGGCCGACCAGGGTCTGCAGGGCCGCCGAGGCGTCCTGCGGGGGCTCGTCGCCCCAGACCTCGTCCACCAGCAGGTCCGCGGGGACGGGCCGGCCCTCGCGGAGGGCGAGCGCGGCGAGCAGGGCCCGCAGCCGGGCACCGCCGAGCGGCACCGGGGTGCCGTCGGCGCGGTGGGCCGTGGTGGTTCCGAGGATGCCGTAGTACACGGGCCCATTCTGGTCGACGCGGTGACGGGCACATGCACGAATATCCCGCCCCGCTGCCGGACGCCCCTCCCGGGCACCCGGCCGGACGCGCCGCCGCGGAACCCGGGCGGGCCGCCGCGCGTTCACTCGTGGCGGCTTGTCGCCGCCTCGCGCCGCCCGGCATGATCGACCCTGCCCGTCCACGGCCACCCTCGGAGCCCCGCACCATGACCTTCGCCACCACGCAGCGCCGCAGCGAGGAGCACCGGATCAGTCCGGTGTTCTGGGTCCTCCTGGCGACCCTGGCCACCTCGGGGTGGGCGGTGGTCAGCGGGTTCGGCAACCCGCGGTTCGGGGTGTTCCTGTTCGTGGTGGCGGGCTGGATGGTCTCGCTCTGCCTGCACGAGTACGCGCACGCCCGCACCGCGCTGCACAGCGGCGACATCACCATCGGCGCCAAGGGCTACCTGACGCTCAACCCGTTCAAGTACGCGCACGCGCTGCTGAGCTTCGTGCTTCCGGTGATCTTCGTGATCATGGGCGGGATCGGCCTGCCCGGCGGTGCGGTGTACATCGAGCGGCACCGGATCCAGGGGCGGCTCAAGCACAGCCTGATCTCGGCGGCCGGCCCGCTGGTGAACGTGGTGTGCGGCATCGCCCTGCTGGTGCTGGTGAACTCCGGCGTCTTCGACGACCCGGCACGGCCGGCCCAGTACCAGGGCCACGACCTGACCGTCTCGGCCTTCCCCGCCGCGCTCGGCTTCCTGGCGTTCCTGCAGGTCAGCGCCGCGCTGCTGAACCTGCTGCCGGTGCCCGGGCTGGACGGCTACGGCATCGTCGAACCGTGGCTGTCGTACCGGACGCGCCGGGCGGTCGAGCCGTTCGCGCCGTACGGGCTGCTCGCGGTGTTCGTGATCTTCTGGCAGACGAGTGCCAGCCGGTGGTTCTCCGACCTGGTCTTCCAGATCATCCACCTGTTCGGGGTCTCCGACGCCTACCCGGTGGTCGGGCAGTACCTCTTCCGGTTCTGGGAGAGCTGAGCCGGGCGCCCGCCGCGGGCCGGGGCCCGGGTCGGGGCCGCCCGGGTCAGGACTGCTCGGCCCGGGCGCGCTCCAGGCGCTCCTTGCGGACGTAGAACCACGCCAGGTTGGACGCGACGCCGGCCATCAGCACCCAGACCACCCCGAACCAGTTGCCCTCCACGAAGGAGACGACGGCGGCCGTCACCGACAGCACGAGGACGATCGAGGCGAGCAGGGCGTTGCGGGGCATGTCGGGGGCTCCTCGGGACGGGTGCGGTCGGCGTCCATTGTCGCCGACCGGCCCCCGCGCTGCCGCGAGGGGGCCGGTCGAACGGGTCACACGTCGGTGATACGAAGGCCCGCGTGGGCCTTGTACCTGCGGTTCACCGAGATCAGGTTGGCCACCAGCGACTCCACCTGGTGGGCGTTGCGCAGCCGTCCGGCGTAGATCCCGCGCATGCCCGGGATGCGTGCGGCGAGCGCCTGCACGGCGTCGGTCGCGGCCCGGTCGTCGCCGAGCACCATCACGTCGGTGTCGATCTCGTCGATCGCGGCGTCCTGCAGCAGCACCGCCGACAGGTGGTGGAAGGCCGCGGTGACCCGGGAGTCCGGCAGCAGGGCGGCGGCCTGCTGGGCGGCGCTGCCCTCCTCGGGCTTCAGCGCGTAGGCGCCCTGCTTGTCGAAGCCGAGCGGGTTGACGCAGTCCACCACGATCTTCCCGGCGAGTTCCTCGCGCAGCGCCTCGAGGGTGGCCGCGTGGCCGTCCCACGGCACGGCGACGATCACGATGTCGCTCTCCCGGGCGCAGGCGGCGTTGTCCGCGCCCCGCACGCCGAGGCCGAGCTCGGCGGCGGCCGCCTCGGCCCGCTCGGCCGTCCGAGAGCCGATCACCACCTGCTGGCCGGCCTTCGCCAGCCGGTACGCCAGGCCGCGGCCCTGGTCGCCGGTGCCGCCGAGGACACCGACCACGAGCGAGGGCACGTCGAGCGGAGCGGGGGCCGCCACGGCGGCCGGATTCACCGATTCGGGTTGCGTCATGCCGAAGATCCTGCCAAACCACCGCCCGCTGCTCCATTCTGTGCCGCATGGACGCGGTGAGACTTTCCGCACTGAGCGCGTCACTGGCCGGCACCGGCCTGCTGGACGTCACCCGGGCCTTCGGCGGGGCCCTGCACCGCTCGGTCACCCGGCGCACCGCCGTCGACCTGCTGCTGGTCGGCACCGACCGGTACGAGCCGTGGCACCTCGCCGCCCACCTCGGCGAGGAGGCGGTCTGCGCCGGCATCGACGGCCTGACGCCGGTACTGCTGCGCCACCGGGTGCCGGAGCGGGCGCCGGCCCACCTCGCGCACGGGCTGCACCGGCTCGCCGGGGCCGGGCGCGGGGCGACCGTGCTGGTGGTGGCCCCGGACGAGCCGGGCGGAGCACTGCTGGAGCGGGTGGACGACGCCCGGCGCGGCGGCGCCACCGTGCTGGCCCTGGACAGCGGCGACCACGAGCTCGGCGCGCTGGCCCACGAGCGGCTCGCCGTGCCGGTGGCCGGCGAGGGCCCGTTCGACCTCGTTCAGCACCTGGTCAGCGCGGCCGCCGCGAGCGCCCCGCCGCGCCGCGGGGTGCGGGCCCGGCTGGCCCGGCTCGCCGAGCAGCTCGCGGCGCCGCCCGTCCTGCGCTGGTGAGCGGGTCGACGGCGGGCAGAAATCCGGTTGCCCGCCGCGGGGGCGGCGGCCGATGATGGCGCCCCGTGACCTCAGAACCAGCCCCACCAGGGCACCTTCGGACTCTCCTGCGCGGACTGCGCCCGGACACCACTCCGTGGCGCGGCTCGCGTGACTTCCGGCTGCTGTGGAGTTCGGGCTGCGTCAGCAGCTTCGGCAGTTTCCTCACCTACGTCGCGGTGCCGCTGCAGATCAAGGACATCACCGGTTCGTCGTTCGCGGTCGGCCTGGTCGGCGCCTTCGAGCTCGTCCCGCTGATCGTCTTCGGGCTCTGGGGCGGCGCGCTCGCCGACGCACTGGACCGCCGCCGCCTGGTGCTGCTCTCCGAGGGCGGGCTCGGCCTGCTCTCCTGCGTGCTGCTGGTGAACGCGCTGCTGCCGCACCCGGTGCTGTGGCCGGTGTACCTGGTGGCCGCGCTGGTCGCCGCCGTCGACGGGCTCCAGCGGCCGGCCCTGGACTCGCTCACCCCGCGGATCGTCCCGCACGACCAGCTGACCGCCGCCTTCGCGCTCAACTCGCTGTACCGCAACGTCGGATCGGTGGCCGGCCCGGCGCTGGCCGGCGTGGTGGTGGCGTTCGCCGGGGTGCAGACCGCGTACGCGCTGGACGTGCTGACCTTCGGGGCGTCGCTGCTGCTGCTGGCCCGGATGCGGGCGGTGCCGCCGTCCGGCGGCGCCGAGCCGCCGTCGCTGCGGGCGATCGCCACCGGGGTCCGGTACGCCTGGAGCCGCAAGGACCTGCTCGGCACCTACGCGATCGACGTCTGCGCGATGCTGTTCGCCTTCCCGGTGGCGATCTTCCCGTTCCTGGCCGCCGAGTTGGACGCGCGCTGGGCGCTGGGCCTGCTCTACGGCGCGCCCGCGGCCGGGGCACTGCTCGTCTCGGCGACCAGCGGCTGGACGTCCCGGATCCACCGGCACGGCCGGATGCTCGTCCTCGCCGCGCTCGGCTGGGGCGCCGCGATGGCGGTGGCGGGGCTCGCCGGGAACATCTGGCTCGTGCTGCTCTGCCTGGCCGTGGCCGGCGGCGCCGACCAGATCAGCGGCACCGCCCGGGCCAGCATGTGGAACCAGTCGATCCCCGACGCGGTGCGCGGCCGGATGGCCGGCGTCGAGCTGCTCAGCTACTCGGTCGGCCCGCAGCTCGGGCAGGTCCGGGCCGGCGGCATGGCCGGGCTGCTCGGGGTCCGCGCCGCGGTGTGGACGGGCGGCGTGGCCTGCGTGGTGGGCGTTGCGGCGCTGGCCGCGGCGCTGCCCAGCCTGCTCGCCTACGACGCCCGGACCGACCCGAACGCGGCGGCCGTCCGCGCGGCGGCCGAGCGGGCCCGCGCCGACGCGGACGCCGCCGCCGCGGTCCAGCCCGACCCGGTCTAGGGCTTGGGGCCCACCCCGTCTACGAGTCGTCCGACCCGGGGGTGGGCGGGCTGTCCTTCCAGCGCGGGTCGTTCTGCCACTCGCGGTTCCGCTCGGCGGCGAGGTCGAGGGCGGCGGCGGCCTCGCCGGGCGTCGCGTAGGGGCCCAGCCGGTCCTTGGCGGGGCACTCCGGGCCCTCCTCGACCTTGCCGTGCTTGATGCAGTAGAACCACTCCCCCGGCTTGCCGGTGGGCTTGCGGCCGAATCCCAGTGCCATGGCGGACCTCTCCGTCGCTCCGTCGTCCTGTGGTGATCCTTTCCCGACACCCGGCCCGTACACACGGCCGGTCGGGCGGGGCGCGGCCGATAGACTCGCAGCCATGGCTCTCGTACCCGGCACGCTGTCCCCCACCCGCAAGGTCCCCGCGCACATCGCACGTCCGGAGTACGTGGGCCGGCCGGCCCCGACGCCGTACACCGGCCCCGAGGTGCAGACCGCGGAGACGGTCGAGAAGATGCGGATCGCCGGCGGGATCGCCGCCCGGGCCATGGCGGAGGCCGCGAAGCTGATCGCCCCCGGCGTCACCACGGACGAGCTGGACGCGGTCGCCCACGCGTACATGTGCGACCACGGCGCGTACCCGTCCGACCTCGGCTACCGCGGCTTCCCCAAGTCGATCTGCACCTCCGTCAACGAGGTGATCTGCCACGGGATCCCGGACTCGACGGTCCTTCAGGACGGCGACATCGTCAACATCGACGCCACCGCCTACATCCACGGCGTGCACGGCGACCTCAACGCCACCTACCTGTGCGGCGAGGTGGACGAGGAGTCGCGGCTGCTGGTGGAGCGCACCGAGGAGGCCCTCAACCGGGCCATCAAGGCGGTCAGGCCGGGCCGGCAGGTCAACGTGATCGGCCGGGTGATCGAGTCCTACGCCAAGCGGTTCGGCTACGGCGTCGTCCGCGACTTCACCGGCCACGGCATCAACACGTCGTTCCACTCCGGCCTGATCATCCCGCACTACGACAGCGAGCGGGCGACCGAGGTGATCAGGCCGGGCATGACCTTCACCATCGAGCCGATGCTCACCCTGGGCAGCTACGACTACGACATCTGGTCGGACGGCTGGACGGTGGTCACCAAGGACCGCAAGCGCACCGCCCAGTTCGAGCACACCCTGGTGGTGACGGCCGACGGCGCCGAGATCCTCACCCTGCCGTAGCACCGGCCCGAACGGCGAACGCGGGGGCCCGGCGCGGGGCCGGGCCCCGGGGGGGGGGTGGGAGGCGCGGGGGGGGGGCGCGGGGGCCCCACGCCA
>NZ_JBHWBW010000254.1:7514-10845 GCF_042735675.1 Kitasatospora sp. NPDC059571 | reverse complement strand
GGCCGGGGCGGCGCGGCGGCGGCAGCGGCAGCGGCGACCGGCCGGGCCGGACCGGGGGCGGCGGCGGGCGGGGCCTGCTGCGGGGCCGACGGCTGCGGCACCTGCGCGCGGTACGGGTCCTGGACGTAGGCCTGCGACTGCTCCTGGCCGTAGCCGCCCTGGCCCGCGTACGGGTCCTGCGGCCGGCCCGGCTGCTCGTAGTAGCCCTGCTGCGGGTACCCGGACTGCTGCGGGTAGCCCTGCTGGGGGTAGTCCTGCTGGGCGTAGTCCTGGCCGTACGGGTCCTGCGGGCCGTAGTCCTGGCCGTAGCCGCCCTGGCCCGCGTACGGGTCCTGCGGCCGTCCCGGCTGCTCGTAGTAGCCCTGCTGCGGGTAGCCGGACTGCTGCGGGTAGCCCTGCTGGGGGTAGTCCTGGCCGTACGGGTCCTGCGGGCCGCCCGCCTGCTGGTGGTACCCCTGCTGCGGGTACCCCCGGCGGCCGTAGCCGTCGTAGCCCTCGTAGCCGTCGTCGGGCATTCCGCGGTCTGCCGTTCCGGTCACGCCGTCCCTCCCGGGATCAAGGCTGGGCCGGCGCGTAGAGCGCCCGCTTGTGGATGTAACGGACCACGCCGTCCGGGACGAGGTACCAGACCGGCTCGCCCTTGGCGACCCGGTTGCGGCAGTCCGTGGAGGAGATGGCCAGCGCCGGCACCTCGACCAGGGAGACCCCGCCGACCGGAAGACCGGCGTCCGAAAGAGTGTGCCCCGGCCGGGTGCACCCGATGAAGTGGGCGAGCTCGAAGAGTTCGTCGGAGTCGCGCCAGGAGAGGATCTGGGCCAGTGCGTCGGCGCCGGTGATGAAGAACAGCTCGGCGTCCGGGTGCAGGGCGCGCAGGTCGCGCAGGGTGTCCACGGTGTAGGTGGGGCCCTCGCGGTCGATGTCGATCCGGCTCACCGAGAACTGCGGGTTCTCCGCGGTGGCGATGACCGTCATCAGGTAGCGGTCCTCGGCCGGCGTCACCTGCCGGTCGGACTTCTGCCACGGCTGCCCGGTCGGTACGAAGACCACCTCGTCGAGGTGGAACGCGCTCGCCACCTCGCTGGCGGCGACCAGGTGCCCGTGGTGGATCGGGTCGAACGTGCCGCCCATCACGCCGAGGCGCCTCTTCGCCCGCGTGCCGGCGGTCTCGGCCTGCTGTCCCATGGCGCCACACCTTACGCGACGTGTCTCAGCGCCGGACACGCCGCCCGGAGAGGTCTGCCGGAGGGAGCGCGCAGCTTCTGTGCAGGCGCTCCCCCGCGGACGTCCGGGCTCAGCGGTCCCGGTTGAAGCGGGTGGTGATGAAGCCCAGCAGCAGCAGGATGAAGAGCGCGGAGCCGCCGGTGAGGTACGGGTTCAGGCTGTCGTGGTTGCCGCCCTCGGCGAGCTGGGCGAGGACGGGCAGTGCGGCAGTGCTCATGGTCGGCAGGACCTTCTCGGCTCGGTGGGCGGACGAGGTGCGGGCCGGGTACGGCCTGCGGCCTCATCGTACGGGTGGGCACGGCGCAACCGCTCGGCGGCCCACCGCGTCTGACCACGCGTAGGGCGGCGGTGCCGGGCGGTGTCCGGTTTGTCAGTTGTTGCGGCCGGCTCGCAGCAGGATCCAGGCCAGCAGGCCGACCCCGACGATGGAGCCGATCACGACGATCCGCAGGAACAGGCCCGGGCCGTTCTCGGTGGAGATCGGGCCGGCCAGGTGCGCCAGGGTGGCGGTGGCAGGGGACATCAGCGGTGCTCCTCTCGCTCCGGAGGAACAGCGTAGACCGGGGCGTACCGGGCACCCCACCCGGGGCGTACCGGGCACCCGGCTCCGCACCGCGGCGTACTGTGACCGTCCGGGGACGAGTACGCACGCACGGACGTTCAGCCAACAGCAGCGGGGGCCGGCCGCGAGCCGGTGCCGGCGACGACCAGGAGGGTACTCACACACATGACCGACCTTGCCAAGGACAGCACCACCCCGAGCCGCCGCCGGCAGCGCTTCCCCGGGATCTCCACCCGCGCCTGGGAGCACCCCGCCGACCGCTCCGCCCTGGTCGCCCTGCGCCGGCTCAGCGGCTTCGACGACGTCCTGAAGAAGCTCGCCGGCCTGGTCTCGGAGCGCAGCGTCCGGCTGATGTTCCTGGCCACCGCGGTGAAGACCTCCGAGCGCCAGTTCCCGGAGCTGTACGACATGGTCCGGGACGCCGCCTACGTGCTGGACCTGGAGAAGGTGCCGGACCTCTACGTCACCCAGGACCCGGCGGTCAACGCGATGTGCATCGGCATGGAGACGCCGATCATCGTGCTGACCAGCGGCCTGGTCGAACTGCTCGACGAGGAGGAGCTGCGGGCGGTCGTCGGCCACGAGGTCGGCCACGCCATGTCCGGGCACGCCGTCTACCGGACGATGCTGCTGATCCTCACCAACATCGCGGCCCGGATCGCCTGGCTGCCGCTCGGCAGCCTCGCCATCAGCGCGGTCATCACCGCCCTCAAGGAGTGGTTCCGCAAGGCCGAGCTCTCCTGCGACCGGGCGGGCCTGCTGGCCGGCCAGGACCTGCAGGCCTCGATGCGCGGCCTGATGAAGCTCGCCGGCGGCCACAACCTGGCCGAGATGAACGTCGACGCCTTCCTGGAGCAGGCCGAGGAGTACGAGAAGGCCGGCGACCTGCGCGACGGCGTGCTCAAGCTGCTCCAGGTGCTGCCGCAGACCCACCCGTTCGCGGTGGTCCGGGTCGCCAAGCTGAAGAAGTGGGCGGAGAGCGACGAGTACCGCTCGATCCTGGCCGGCGCCTACCCGCGTCGCGAGGACGACCGGGAGACCTCGGTCGGCGCCCAGTGGAAGGCCGCGGCCGACTCGTACTCGCAGTCGGTCAAGGAGTCCAAGGACCCGCTGATGGGCCTGCTGCGGGACGTCGCGGGCGGTGTCGGCACGGTCGGCGGCAAGCTGCGCGACAGCTTCGTCGGGGCCGGCCGCCCCGGCGGCGCGAACGGCGACGGCGAGCGCCCGGGCAGCGGCACGGAGTGAGCCGCGGCGGGGTGCCGGGTCAGCTCTTCACCAGCGGCCCGAGCGCCCCGCACAGCTGCCAGGCCGGCCGGCTGTGGTCGCCCGGGTCGACCGCGGCGGGCCGGTCCTGCGCCGACACGCCCTCGCCCGCCAGCAGCGGCTGGAGGAAGCCCGCGGTCTGCGCCGCGCACGCGGTCGGCCCGGCCTGGACGAGCCCGGGGGCCGGGGGGGGCCCGGGCCCCCCCCCGGCGCGCGCGGGGGGGGCGGCGCGGCGCCCCCCCCCCGCGGCGGACCCGGCCCCCCGCCCCGCGGGGGGGGGCCCGC
>NZ_JBHWBW010000254.1:0-7504 GCF_042735675.1 Kitasatospora sp. NPDC059571 | reverse complement strand
CGGCGCCCACCCCCCACCCCCCGCCCCATGGGCGGGGCGCACCCCGGCTGTCGGCGCCCCCCCCGGGTCCGGCCGGGCCTGGCCCCCGGCGTCGACCAGGCGCAGCCGGCCCACGCTCAGGTCGCCGCGGTCGAAGGCGAAGCGCAGCTCCCGCCGGACGGAGAACAGGCTCACCGGCGCCTCGGCGGTGCCCGCGGCCCGTACCGCGTAGACGAAGGTGTGGTCGGTGGCCACCTGCAGGGTGCTCGCGTCGGCCTCGCCGACCTGCACCGCACCGGCCGACATCACGGTGTCGGTGGCCAGCGCCACCCGGCCCGGGTCCAGCCGCACCAGCCAGCCGGTCGCGGCGTGGTGCTGGTCGTCGCGGGGGCTGTTCACGCTCTCGTCGTACTGCGCCTGCTCGCCGGCGGTCACCAGGTCGCGCACCTCGGCGCTGTCGCCCTGCGCCACCGTGGCCGGGTTGAGCGCGGACGCGGTCAGATAGGTGCGGACGACGGCCAGGGCGCGGGCGACCTCCGTGCGGGTGAAGTGCGCGGTGGCGCTGCCCGCCGGTATCCCGAGGCCCGCGGTGCCCTCCGCGTAGCCGCCGGCCAGCCCGGCGAACGGGTGCTGCGGATCGGCGACGGCCGCCACCGGGGCGGACGGGCTGAGCGCGACCGCGTTGGACGTCAGCTGGTTGCCGCTCGGGGGCGCGGCCTGCCGGTGCGGTGAGCTGATCCCGAAGTAGACGGCGGCGGCGAAGGCCAGCACGACCACCAGCAGCAGGGCGACCGCCTGCCGGGGCAGGCTCCCGAACGGGCCGAGGCCGATCCGCGGCCGGGTCGCCCGGTAGCCGCCGCCGAGCCGCTCCCGTGCGGACAGCTCCTGGATCCGGGCAGCCCGGACGAACGATTCGTCGAAGACGACGGACCTGAACTCGTCGTCGTTGCCGGAACCACCGTCGGGCGCACCCTCCGGAGGCTCGCGCGGGTCACCCATAGAACCAGCGTAGAGCCGGGCGGCCCGGGCATCGAGTGCCGGTCGACAGATTCCGCGGGACGGCCCGGGACGGCGTCATCCGGACCCGCTCAGCTGCTCGGCACGGCCACCGGCGCGGGCAGCGGCGACGACGGGGGCAGCAGGCCCGCTCCGCTGCTGGTGCCGACCTCCGGCCGGCGCGGCGAGCCCGCCCCGCCGCCGGCGCCCCGGTAGACCGCCGCGACCGCCACCGCGGCCACGCCGACCACCATCACCACCGCCAGCACCCAGGCCACCGGCCGGTGCCAGCGCTGCTGGGCGACCGTGCGCCCGTCCGCGTACCGCAGCGGGTCCCAGCGCACCGTCCGGCCCCAGCGCGCCCGGCGGCGGGCCCGGTCGGTGCCGGACCACGGATCCGGGAAGTGCCGGTCGTCGTCCAGACCGCGCGGGTGCGGGCGCAGCTCCAGCGGCAGCGCGTCGCCGGTGCCGGCCATCTCCGGGCCGGTCAGGTCGTAGGGCCGGCCCTGGCCCGCACTCTCCGGCTCGAACCGGGTCTCGGCCGCGGCGAGCTGCCGCTCCAAGGCGCTCGGCTCGTGCACGGCAGCGGACCGGACGAAAGCCTCGTCGAGCACCACGGTGGCGAACTCGTCGTCCGCACCACCGTGGTCGGCGCCGTCGGGGTACGGCGAGCCCCCCACATCCTCAGCCACGGGATTCAGCGTATTACCGGGCGGCCCTTTTGTCTGGGCCTCCCGGCAGTTGCTCCGTCACCGGGGGCGGGGCGGTGCTCGTTCAGCCGCCGACGGTCTGCGTCGCCTCGCCCCGGACATGGCCGTCACCAGTGACGATGTACTTGGTCGAGGTCAGCTCCGGCAGGCCCATCGGGCCGCGGGCGTGCAGCTTCTGGGTGGAGATCCCGATCTCCGCACCGAAGCCGAACTCACCCCCGTCGGTGAACCGGGTCGAGGCGTTGACCGCCACGGTGGTCGAGTCCACCAGCTGGGTGAAGCGGCGGGCCGCCGCCTGCGAGGTGGTGACGATCGCCTCGGTGTGCCCGGAGGACCAGCGGCGGATGTGCGCCACGGCGGCGTCCAGCGAGGGCACCACGGCGGCCGCGATGTCGTACGACAGGTACTCCGCCCCCCAGTCCTCGTCGGTGGCCGGGACGGCCGTCGCGGCGGTGCCCTCGGCGGCCTTCAGCACCGCGTCGTCGCCGTGCACCGTCACCCCGGCGGCGGCCAGCGCCTCCAGGGCGAGCGGCAGGAAGGCGTCGGCGACGTCCTGGTGGACGAGCAGGGTCTCGGCGGAGTTGCAGACGCTGACCCGCTGCGCCTTGGAGTTCAGCAGGATGCCGACCGCCATCGCCAGGTCGGTCTGCGCGTCGACGTAGACGTGGCAGTTGCCGGTGCCGGTCTCGATCACCGGGACGGTGGAGCCCTCGACCACGGTGCGGATCAGCGATGCACCGCCGCGCGGGATCAGCACGTCAACCAGGCCGCGGGCGCGCATCAGCTCCTGCACCGACTCGCGGCTCTCGCCCGGCACCAGCTGGACGGCGTCGGCGGGCAGCCCGGCCGAGGCGACCGCGTCGCGCAGGACGGCGACCAGGGCGGTGTTGGAGCGGTAGGCGGAGGCGGAGCCGCGCAGCAGGACGGCGTTGCCGGACTTCAGGCAGAGCGCGGCGGCGTCCACGGTGACGTTGGGGCGGGCCTCGTAGATGATGCCGACCACGCCGAGCGGCACCCGGACCTGCCGGACGTCGAGGCCGTTGGGCAGGGTGTAGCCGCGGACCACCTCGCCGACCGGGTCGGGCAGGCCGACCACCGAGCGCACGTCGGCGGCGATCGCGGCGATCCGGTCCTCGGTGAGGCTGAGCCGGTCCACCACGGACTCGGCGGTGCCGGCCGCGCGGGCGCGCGCCACGTCCTCGGCGTTGGCGGCGGTGATCTCGGCGCTGCGGGCCACCAGCGCGTCGGCGATCGCCAGCAGCGCCGCGTCCTTGGCGCTGCGCGGGACCGGTGCGAGCGCGGCGGCCGCCTCCCGGGCACGGCGCGCGGCGGCGAGGACGGGGCTGTCGGTGGTGGCGTGGTCGCTCATGCCAGAAGGGTAGCGACTCGGACACCCCCGACCGGCCGGTATTTCGCCCGGTGAGACACCCTCCCGGCCGGGCGGCACCGGGCGCCCGGGCTGCGGGCGGCCGCGCTGCTCAGTACGGGTGGACGCCGCCGGGCTGTGCGGGCGGGGCCCCGAAGCCCTCGGCGACCCGGTGGTGGTAGGTGGCCCGGTCGACCACCTCCAGGCCGACGATCTCCCACGGCGGTAAGTTCGCCGAGGCCTTGTGCTCGCCCCACAGCCGCAGCGCGATCGCCGCGGCGTCGTGCAGGTCGCGGGCCTGCTCCCAGTACCGGATCTCGGCGTGGTCCTCGGCGTAGCGCGCGGTCAGGAAGAACGAGTGGTCGTGGGCGAGCCGCTCCAGGCCGGCCCGCAGGTCGGCGAGCGGGGTGGCCCGGCCGGCCACCGAGAGCACCACGTGCCAGAGCCTGGCCTGGTCCTCGGGGTCCTCCGCGCCGCCGGCCCGCTGCCGCAGGTCGCGCACGCCCTCGGCGGGCTCACCGGCGGGCCGCTCGGCGGCCCGGCCGCCGGTGATGCTGGTGAACCGCCGCCCCGCCGTATCGTGGGGAAGCGTCCCCGGGCGCCTGCTTGCCATCGGCGGCCTCCTGTTCGGCGAAGTCGTGGTGCCGGCGCCGGCCGCCCCGCCGGCACCCTCGCGGCAGCCCCCTCAGCCGCGCAGGACGACCAGGTCGTCCCGGTGGACGACCTCGCGCTCGTACGCGGCACCGAGCTCCTGGGCCAGCTCCCGCGTGGACCGGCCGAGCAGACGGGGCAGCTCCCTCGCATCAAAGTTGACCAGTCCGCGGGCCACGATGTGGCCGTTTTCACCAAGAAGGTCGACCGGATCACCCGCGGTGAAGTCGCCCTCGACCTTGGTGACACCGGCCGGGAGCAGGGACTTCCCGCCGTGCACCACCGCGTCCACGGCGCCTGCGTCGAGGTGGAGCGCACCGCGCGGGGTGGAGGCGTGCTCCAGCCACAGGAGCCGGTCCGCGGACCGGCTGCCGGTGCGCTGGAAGAGCGTGCCGGTGGGCCGGCCCGCCAGGGCGTCGGCGGCCTGGCTGGCGGCGGTGAGCACCACCGGGATGCCGGCGCCGGTGGCGATCCGGGCGGCCTCGACCTTGGTCACCATGCCGCCGGTGCCGACGCCGGCCTTGCCGGCGCTGCCGATCTCGATCCCGGCCAGGTCGTGCGGGCCGCGGACGGTCTCGATCCGGCTGGTGCCGGGGCGGCTCGGGTCGCCGTCGTACAGGCCGTCGACGTCGGAGAGCAGCACCAGCAGGTCGGCCCGGACGAGGTGGGCGACCAGGGCGGCCAGCCGGTCGTTGTCGCCGAACTTGATTTCGGCGGTGGCGACGGTGTCGTTCTCGTTGACGACCGGCATCGCGCCCATCGCCAGCAGCTGGTCGAGGGTGCGGTAGGCATTGCGGTAGTGCGAGCGGCGGCTGGCGTCCTCGGCGGTGAGCAGTACCTGGCCGACCCGGATGCCGTAGCGGGCGAAGGAGGCGGTGTAGCGCGCCACCAGCAGGCCCTGCCCGACGCTGGCGGCGGCCTGCTGGCGGGCCAGGTCCTTGGGGCGCTTCTCCAGGCCGAGCGGGGAGAGCCCGGCGGCGATGGCGCCGGAGGAGACCAGCACCACGTCCGGGGCGTCGGGGCGGGCACGCAGCTTGGCCAGCGCGTCGACCAGGGCGTCGACCCGGTCGGCGTCGAGGCCGCCGGCCGCGGTGGTGAGCGAGGAGGATCCGACCTTGACGACGATCCGCCGGGCGGCGAGGACGTCCTGCCGCAGTGTCTGACCCGTCATCAGTGTCCTCCGGTCGTGCTGGATCGAGCCCGCTGCTCGGACCGCAATCTACGCGATCCGGGTGGCGGGCCCGCCGGGATATCAGCTGGCGGACGGTACCGCGGGCACCGGGTGCGCCTGCTCCCGGCCCTTGCGCGAACGGGTGAAGAGGATCGTCACCCGGCGGACCTCGCGCCGCCCGGCATGCTCTCCGGCCCCACGGCTGCC
This sequence comes from Kitasatospora sp. NPDC059571, assembly GCF_042735675.1. Classification (NCBI taxonomy): domain Bacteria; kingdom Bacillati; phylum Actinomycetota; class Actinomycetes; order Kitasatosporales; family Streptomycetaceae; genus Kitasatospora; species Kitasatospora sp. NPDC059571. The sequence goes on along the minus strand of NZ_JBHWBW010000254.1, from coordinate 2,424 downwards.
CCTCCCCCTCGAGGTTGGTCGGGGGGGAGGGGGCCTGCGGGCGTGCCCGCCGGTGCGCACCGGGACATCAGTCCTCGTCGTCGCCCTCCAGGGCGGCCCGGCCGGAGGAGAGCGCCTCGAAGGCCAGGTACTCCTCCTCGGCGGCGTCCCGGCCGCGCTGGCGCTCGCGGCGGCGGTCGACCGCCGGGCGCTGGGTCTCGAAGCGGTGGTCCTCGCCGCGGCGGCCGAGCATCTCGGCGCCGGCGGCCATGGTCGGCTCCCAGTCGAAGACGACCGCGTTCTCCTCGGGACCGATGATGACCGTGTCGCCCTCGTGGGCGCCGATCTTCCACAGCTCCTGCTCGATGCCGAGGCGGGCGAGCCGGTCGGCGAGGTAGCCCACCGCCTCGTCGTTGGCGAAGTCGGTCTGCCGGACCCAGCGCTCGGGCTTGTTGCCGCGGATGCGGTAGGCGCCGTCCTCCTCGGTGATGGTGAAGCCGGCGTCGTCCACCGCCTGCGGACGCAGCACGATCCGGGTGGACTCCTGGACCGGCTTGGCGGCCCGGGCCTCGGAGACGATCTGCGCCAGCGCGAAGCTGAGCTCGCGCAGGCCCTTGTGCGCGAGCGCGGAGACCTCGAAGACGCGGTAGCCGCGCTCCTCCAGGGAGGCGCGGGTGAGGTCGGCGATGTCCTGGCCGTCCGGGACGTCCACCTTGTTCAGCGCGACCAGCCGCGGCCGCTCCTCCAGGCCGCCGTACTGGGCGAGTTCGGCCTCGATGGTCTCCAGGTCGGTGAGCGGGTCGCGGCCCGGCTCCAGGGTGGCGCAGTCGAGCACGTGCACCAGCACCTCGCAGCGCTCCACGTGCCGCAGGAACTCCAGGCCCAGGCCCTTGCCCTGGCTGGCGCCCGGGATCAGGCCGGGGACGTCGGCGATGGTGTAGACGGTCTCGCCGGCGGTGACCACGCCGAGGTTGGGGATGAGCGTGGTGAAGGGGTAGTCCGCGATCTTCGGCTTGGCGGCGGAGAGCACCGAGATCAGCGAGGACTTGCCGGCGCTCGGGTAGCCGACCAGGGCCACGTCGGCGACGGACTTGAGCTCCATCACGATGTCGCGGGCCTCGCCGGGCTCGCCGAGCAGCGCGAAGCCGGGGGCCTTGCGGCGGGCCGAGGCCAGCGCCGAGTTGCCGAGGCCGCCGCGGCCGCCGGCGGCGGCGACGAAGCTGGTGCCGTGGCCGACGAGGTCGGCCAGCACGTTGCCCTGCTTGTCGAGCACCACGGTGCCGTCCGGCACCGGCAGGACGAGGTCCTGGCCGTCGGCGCCGGTGCGGTGGCCGCCGGCGCCGGGCTTGCCGTTGGTGGCCTTGCGCTTGGGCGAGTGGTGGTACTCCAGCAGGGTGGTGACCTGGGAGTCCACGGTGAGGATGACGCTGCCGCCCTCACCGCCGTTGCCGCCGTCCGGTCCGCCGAGCGGCTTGAACTTCTCCCGGTGCACGGAGGCGCAGCCGTGGCCCCCGTTACCCGCGGCGACGTACAGCTCGACGCGGTCCACGAAGGTGGTCATGGGGTGTGCCTCCAGTGCGAAGAAAAAAGTGTGTCCTGCGGTAAAGCATGAAGGGTGGACCGGAACATTCCGGCCCACCCTTCACGGAGAGTCCTGACGTGGAGTCAGACTCAGGCCTCGACGGCCACGATGTTGACGACCTTGCGGCCGCGACGGTTGCCGAACTCCACGGCACCGGCGGTCAGCGCGAAGAGGGTGTCGTCGCCGCCACGGCCGACGTTGGCGCCCGGGTGGAAGTGGGTGCCACGCTGGCGGACGATGATCTCGCCGGCGCTGACGACCTGGCCGCCGAAGCGCTTCACGCCGAGGCGCTGGGCGTTCGAGTCACGGCCGTTGCGGGTAGAGCTTGCGCCCTTCTTGTGTGCCATCTCGCTATCCCCTTACTTGCTGACGGAGTCGATGCTCGTGATGCGCACCGCGGTGTACTTCTGGCGGTGACCCTGACGACGGCGGTAACCCGTCTTGTTCTTGTAGCGGAGGATGACGATCTTGTCGCCCTTGGTCTCCTCGACGACCTCGGCGTGCGCCTTCACGCCACCGAGCACCCACGGGTCGGAGGTGACGGCGTCACCGTCGACGACCAGGATGGTCGACAGCTCGACCGAGTCACCCGGCTTGGCGTCGATACGGTCAATCTCCAGCACGTCGCCGACGGCGACCTTGTGCTGGCGGCCGCCTGCGCGAACGATCGCGTACATGCGGTACCTGCTTTCTGTACTCGGTCGGAGCTCGCCGATGCCAGCCACTGGGTATGGACACAGCGGCCTCCCCCGGGCCGGCGGACCGGATCCGGGAGGTGAGGTGCTCGGGAGCATGGCGTCAAGACGCCGAGGGTCAAGAATACGGACCGGTCACCACATGGGCAAACCGGGCCCTACCGGAGC
>NZ_JBHWBW010000253.1:0-10846 GCF_042735675.1 Kitasatospora sp. NPDC059571 | reverse complement strand
GTCGGACAGGCCCGGGGCACCCGGCCCGCGGGGTCACTCGGAGGCGGTCGGTGCGGCGGTTCCCGCCTTGGAGGCCGGCGCGGACGCCGGGCCGCTCAGCGGGGCGGTCGCCGACGGCGCACGGGTCGCGGAGGCCGAGGCGGACCCGCCCGCGCTCGCCGACGGCGCGGCGGAGCCGGAGGGCGTCCCGGAGCCGGAGGGGGTGCCGGAACCGGACGGGCTGCCGGAGGCCGTGCCGCTCGGGGTGGCCGGGGCGGGGCTGCCGGAGCCCGCGGGCGGCGCCGGCGGCCCCCCGGCCCCCGGGTCGGGCTTCGGTGCCGGGGGCAGCGAGCCCGGCTTGGCCGGCGCGATCCTGGTCGGGGCGGCCTTGACGTCCGGCACCTTCCACTGGCCGCCGCGGTCGTCGCCGCCGGAGTCGGGGTCGGGCCGCACCGCGCCGAGGATCTGCATCGCGCCGATCTTCGACACCTTCACCACGTCACCGGTGTGCGGGGCCTGGACGATGAGGCCGCCGCCCAGGTACATCGCGACGTGGGTGGCACCGGTGTGGTAGATCACCAGGTCGCCGGGGCGGAGCTGGTTGAGCGGGATGTGCGTCAGCTGCGCCCACTGCTCCTGGCTGGTGCGCGGGATCGGCAGGCCGGCGTGCAGCCAGGCCTGCGAGGTGAGCCCCGAGCAGTCGAAGACGTCCGGGCCGTCGCCGCCCCACACGTAGTCCTTGCCGAGCTGGGCGAGCGCGTAGGCGACCGCCTTGCGGCCGGCCGCGGACGGGGTGCGCTCGCCCTTGCCGAGCGCGCCGGTGGCGAGGAAGGCCAGCTGGGCCGCGTCGGCCTCCTGCTGCTCCAGGGCCTCCAGCTCGCTGCGCTGGGCGCCGGTGAGCGAGCCGACCATGTCCTCGACCGCGGCGAGCCGCTTGGCCATCTCGTTCTTGGCCTGCTCCTGCTGGGCGGCCAGCTGGGTCGTCCGGGCGAGCGTCTGCTGGGCCTGGGCCTGGAGCTCGGCGAGGGCGGCCCGGTCGGACTTGAGGCGGTCCAGGAACGCCTTCTGGGAGCGGCCCGCGGCGTCCAGCAGCCGGGCGATGGCGATCGCCTGGTACGGGTTCTCGGCGAGCATCAGGTCGGCCAGGTCGGAGGCCCGGCCGCTGCGGTACTGGGCGGCGGCGAGCTGGGCGGCGACGTCCACGCCGGCGTCCACCGCGGCCTGCTGCGCGACCAGCCGGCGGTTCAGGTCGTCCACGGCCTGCTGCTGGGCGGCCTGCTGGGCGACCGCGCCGTTGTACTGGTCGGTGGCGGCCTCCGCCGCCTGGTACAGCTCGTGCAGCCGGTCCAGCAGCGGGCCGAGGGTCGCCTTGGCGTCGGCCAGCGGGTCGGCGCCCGCCGCCACCGTGACCGACGGCGAGGGCTGCGGGGCCGCGTACGCGGCGGTCGCCGCCGGCAGCGCGAGGGCGGCAGCGGCGAGCACCGCCCCGCAGCGCAGCGCGGCGCGCACCCACGGCCTCAGTCCGGTCTTCTCCGTCTGCTGCCCGGCCCCCATCGGCCCGCCTCCCCGCAGTGCCCTGCCGGGCCCGCCGCCCGGTGATCTCGCAGGGAATCCTGCCATGCGGGCCTGACGCACCGGCAGAGGGTGTACCCACCGACCGGTGAATTCTCAGACTCTCCTCACACGGGGGCCGCCCGGAATGTGAGACAGGTCTCAGCAAACCGCCACCAAGGCGGAGGGAACCGCCCAATCCGGCCGGATCTCCACGCTTTCGCATCGCCTGCGCAACCTCCGCGCAACCATCGGAACCACGATTCCCGTGCCAGTTCACCTTCCGTTCACCCGGGATGCCTACCGTCGCCCACGACAGCAGCGTCAGTCCGACAACTACGACGATTGTTTGGTTATGGAACACATCACGTTCCTGGTGGCCGTTGTGATCATCACGGCGCTCGCCTTCGACTTCACCAACGGGTTCCACGACACCGCCAACGCGATGGCCACCTCCATCGCGACGGGAGCCCTCAAGCCCAAGGTCGCGGTCACCATCGCCGCCGTCCTCAACTTCGCCGGCGCGTTCCTCTCCGTGAAGGTCGCCACCACGATCTCCGGCGGCATCGTCAACGAGAAGGCCGGGCTCCAGCCGTCGATCATCTTCGCCGCCCTGGTCGGAGCGATCCTCTGGAACCTCCTCACCTGGCTGCGCGGCCTGCCCTCCAGCTCCTCGCACGCGCTCTACGGCGGCCTGATCGGCGCCACCGTGGTCGGCGTCGGACTGCACGGCGTCAACTTCGACACCGTCGTCACCAAGATCCTGATCCCCGCCGTCGCCTCCCCGTTCGTGGCCGGCCTGGCCGCCTGGGGCGCCACCAAGCTGGCGTACCTGATCACCCGCGGCGGCCGCGAGACCACCACCGACAAGGGCTTCCGGCGCGGCCAGATGTTCTCGTCCTCGCTGATCTCGCTGGCGCACGGCACCAACGACGCGCAGAAGACCATGGGCATCATCACCCTGGCCCTGGTCTCCGCCGGCGCGCTGAAGCCGGGCGCGCTCCCGCCGGTGTGGGTCATCGTCTCCGCGGGCGCCGCCATCGCCCTCGGCACCTACATGGGCGGCTGGCGGATCATCCGCTCGATGGGCAAGGGCCTGACCGACATCCAGCCCCGCCAGGGCCTGGCCACCGAGACGGCCGCCACCGCGGTCATCCTCACCTCGACCCACATGGGCTACGGCCTGTCGACCACCCAGGTCTGCTCCGGCGGCATCATGGGCGCCGGCCTCGGCGGCCCCAAGCGCGAGCTGCGCTGGAGCCTGGTGCGCCGCATGGTCTACACCTGGGGCCTGACCCTGCCCGCCGCCGCCTCGGTGGCCGGCCTCGCCGCCTTCGTCGCCGACCAGGGTGCCTGGGGCGTCGCACTGGTGGGCACCGCCCTGGTCGCCGGCTCCGGCGCCATGTGGGTGCTCTCCCGCCGCCAGCCGGTCACCGCCGGCAACGTCAACGAGGTGACCGAGGTCGAGGTCCCGGCCCAGGCCGTCGCCGTCACCCCCACCCCCGCCACCACCACCGTCGCGGCCTGACGGCCCGGATTCGGAGAGGACGGACAGCCATGAACATCAAGTGGAGCGCCCTCGCCCAGACCGCGGGTCTGAGCTTCGGCATCACGGTCGCGGTCGTCGCGGCCTTCGCCCTCGGCATGCTGGCGCTGTCGCGCCGCGAGGCCGCCCAGGACGCCGTCCGCTCGGGCATCCCCGGCGCGGGCAGCGGCAACCTGGCGCTGGCCTGTGCGGCGCTGTGCTTCAGCGCCTGCGCCTCGGTGGTCTTCTACGGCATCACGATGATCGCCGGCCACTGACCGCACCCCGCCGTACGGAAGGGCCCCGGAGAGATCCTCTCCCGGGGGCCCGGCCCGGGGCGGGGGGTGGGGGCGCCCCACCCCCGCGCGCCCCCGTACCGCGTGGCCGGGGGCCGGGTCAGTCGCGGACCAGCTCCGGTGCGGGCCGGTGCGCCGGCTCCTCCGTGCCGGTGCGCAGCGGGGTCTCGCGGATCAGCAGCACCACCAGGAAGGCCAGCAGCGCGAACGGCGCGGCCATCAGGAAGACGGTGCCCACCCCGCGCCCGAAGGCGTCGGTGACCAGCGGCACGATCGGTGCGGGCAGCCGGTGCAGGTCGGGGATCTCGCCGCCGCCGAGCGCGGCGCCGCCGGAGGGGTGGACGCCGGCCCTCGCCAGGTTGCCGGTCAGCACGGAGGTCACCCGGTGCGACATCAGGGCGCCGAGCGCGGAGACGCCGATCGCGCCGCCCAGGGTGCGGAAGAAGGTGACGGTGGAGCTGGCGGAGCCGAGCTCCTCGCGCGGCACGGTGTTCTGCACGGCGAGGACGAGGTTCTGCATGGTGAGGCCGAGGCCGATGCCGGTGACCGCCATGTAGAGGGCCAGCCGGCCGTACGGGGTGTCGTCGTGGACGGTGCCGAGCAGCGCGAAGCCGACCGCGAGCAGCAGGGTGCCCGCGACCAGGTAGCCCTTCCACCGGCCGTACCGGGTGATCAGCTTGCCGGCCACGGTGGAGGAGACCGCGAGGCCGAGGATCATCGGCAGGGTGAGCAGGCCGGCCACGGTGGGCGACTTCTCCCGGGCCAGCTGGAAGTACTGGCTGAGGAAGGTGGTGGCGCCGTACATCCCGACGCCCACCAGCACGCTGGCGATCGCGGCAAGGGCGACGGTGCGGTGCCGGAACAGGTCGAGCGGGACGACCGGCTCGGCGGCCCGGCGCTCGGCGGCCACGAAGAGCACGGCCAGCACCGCGGTGCCGCCCACCATCACGGCGCTCTGCCAGGACATCCAGTCGTAGTTCTTGCCGGCCAGGCTGACCCAGATCATCAGCAGGCTGGCGGCGGCGGTGATCAGCAGGGCGCCGAGGTAGTCGATCCGGGGCTTGCCGCTGCGCGGGGCGACGGGCAGCCGCAGGGTCCGCTGGAGCACCACGATGGCCAGCAGCGAGAACGGGATGCCGACGTAGAAGCACCAGCGCCAGCCGAGCCAGTCGGTGTCGACGATCATGCCGCCGATCAGCGGGCCGCCGATGGTGGCGAGCGCGAAGACGGCGCCGAAGTAGCCGCTGTAGCGGCCGCGCTCGCGCGGCGGGACCATCGCGGCGAGGCAGATCTGGGCGAGCGCGGTGACGCCGCCGGCGCCGACGCCCTGGAGCACGCGGCAGGCGATGAGCTCGCCGGTGTTCTGCGAGAGGCCGGCCAGTGCGGAGGCGGCGATGTAGATGACCAGGGCGATCTGCAGCAGCAGCTTCTTGCTGACCAGGTCGGAGAGCTTGCCCCAGACGGGGGTGGAGGCGGTCAGCGACAGCAGGGTGGCGGTGATCACCCAGGTGTAGGCGGACTCGCCGCCGTGCAGGTCGGTGAGGATCGTCGGCAGCGCGTTGGAGACCACCGTCGAGGAGAGCACCGCGACGAACAGGCCGAGCAGCAGGCCGGAGAGGGCTTCGAGTACTTGTCGGTGCGTCATGGAGGGGGTGGTCGTCATGTGCGTCCTTCGCGGTACTTTTCGTTGCCTCAGGCAACCATAAGCCCAGATAGTTGAGTAAGGCAACTTTTTCCCGGGCAAAGCAAAGGCCCGGTCCGCACCGGACCGGGCCCACTCCCCCGCGGCCTGCCGCCCCCGCCGCGGCGGGACTCAGACCGCCATGGCCTCCGCGGCCACGTCGTTGAAACGGCGCAGCAGCTCGGCGAACCGCACCACGTCCTCGCGGTCCCAGGCACCCATCAGCAGCCGGAAGCGGTCCATCCGGTCGTCCCGGGCCCGCAGGTAGCGGCTCGCCCCCTCCTCGGTGAGCGAGACCAGCGAGGAGCGGCGGTCCTGCGGGTCCACCTCGCGGCGGACCAGGCCGAGCTCCTCCAGGTGCTTCACCTGCCGGCTGATCGAGGCCTTGCCGACGCCGAAGTGCAGCCCGATGTCGGTCAGCCGCACCCGCCCGGACTCCTCGATGAAGGCCAGCATCCCGTAGCCGACGCCCTCCAGCTCCGGGTGCACCCGCCGGGACATCTCGAAGGCCCGCACCCGGCCGCGCCGGAACAGCAGCGCCACCTCGCGCTCCACCGCATGGAAGGCCTGCTCCGCGGACTCCTGGTCACTCATGGCGCCCAGTATCCCGTAGGCCGCGCCTCCCGCCCCGGGCAACTCCTTCCTGCTAGGAAGAGTCGGATCGGGGGATTCTCGCCACCGTCGCGCACAGCCGGGAGGACCGATGGCCGGCCCGTGCCCGCCGGGGTCAGGCCTCGGCGGCCGAGAAGCGGCCCGGGTCGGCGACCACCGCCCGGACGACGCCGGTGGCCGCGCCGAGCAGCGGGCCGCGGCGGCCGAGCGAGGAGGCCGACAGCCACTCGCCGGACCACTGCCGCACGGTGACCCGGGCCGCCATCTCCGTCCGCATCGCCGGGAGCAGCCAGTCGGCGAGCTCGGCGTAGCCGCCGCCGAGCACCACGGCCGCCGGGTCGAGCAGGTTCACCGCGCCGGCCGCGGCCACGCCCAGCGCGGCCCCGGCGGCGGCCAGTGCCGCCCGGACCCGTTCGTCGCCGCCGGCCGCCCGGTCGCCGAGCAGCGCCACCCAGTCGTCGCCGGCCCCGGACAGCCCGGCGGCGAGCAGCACCGCGGCCTCCCCCGCGTACTGCTCCAGGCAGCCGCGCGCGCCGCAGGGGCAGCGCGGCCCGTCCGGGTGCACCGGCACGTGGCCGAGCTCGCCCGCGTAGCCGCGGGCGCCCCGCAGCAGCCGGCCGCCGACCACGATCGCGGCGCCGATGCCGGCCTCCGCGGACAGGTGCAGGAAGTCCTCCGGCCCGTCGCCGAGCCAGAGTTCGGCCAGGCCGCCGAGGTTGGCCTCGTTGTCGACGTCGATCGGCAGGGCCGCCAGGCCGTCGGCGCCCGCGGCGCGCAGCGCCTGCCGGAGCTCGGCCGCGACCGGGACGCCGGACCAGCCCAGGTTGGCGGCCGTCTCGACGGTGCCCTCGGTGGCACCGACCAGGCCGGGCACCGCGACGGCCAGGCCCGCCGGGTCGAGCCCGGAGGCGGCGGCGACGTCGCGCAGCAGCGCGGCGAGGTCGGCCAGCACCTCGGCGGGGCGGCGGCCGCGGTTGGAGACGTCCCGGCGGCGCCAGCCGCGGACCTCGCCGCGCAGGTCGACCACGCAGGCCGCGAGGTGCTCCACGCCGATCTCGCCGCCGAGCCCTGCCGGGCCCTGCGGGTCGAGGGCCAGTGCGGTGCCGGGGCGGCCGACCCGGCCGCTGGGCGCGGCCGGCCCGCACTCGGCGACCAGGCCGGCCGCGGACAGCTCGTCCACCAGGGAGGAGACCGCGGCCCTGGTCAGGCCGGTGGCCGCGGCGACGTCCGCGCGAGAGCGCGGGCCGGCGGCGAACTGGCCGAGCACCAGGGCGAGGTTGGCCCGGCGCATGCCCTGCTGGCTGGCGGGTCTGTCCCGCCGCGTGTCCGTCTCCCGCATCCCCGTGTCACCTCTCGTTCAGCGGCCGAACACCTGGTCGGCCGGTTGCAGCGTAGCGGCGGGTCCGGCCGGGCCCCCCGTCACCGTGCGTGCCGACACGCCCCGGCGCGGGAGCCCCGCACCGGGGCGGCGGCGTCAGCCGGTGCCGCCCTCCAGCAGCGGGCGGGCGGCCGCCAGCACCGCGCCGATTCGCTGCAGCGCCGCGTCGTCGCGCTCGACCGGCTCCAGAACGGGCCCGGCGGCGGTGTCCCAGCGGCGGGCCACCGCGGCCGGGTGCTCCCCGGTGAGCAGTCCGGCGGCCTGGGCGGCGGCGCCGAGGGCGACCAGTTCGGCGGCGGCCGGCACCTGGACGGCCCGGCCGGAGAGCCGGCGGACGGTGTCCTGCCAGGCGCGGCCGCGGGCTCCGCCGCCGATCAGCAGCAGCGGCTGCTCGGCGCCCTGCTCGCCGCCGGCCGCGAGCACCTCGTCGAGCGCGCCGAGCAGCGCGTACGCGGCGCCGTCGTAGGCGGCCTGGAGCAGCTGGCCGGGGGTGGTGGTGTGCCGAAGGCCGTGCAGCAGGCCGGCGGCGTGCGGCAGGGCGGGGGTGCGCTCGCCGTCCAGGAAGGGCAGGACGACGGCCTCGCCGCCGGCCTCCACGGCCTGCCGGTCCAGGCCCAGCAGGGTGGCGATCCGGTCGACGGCCAGGGTGCAGTTGAGGGTGCAGGCGAGCGGCAGCCAGTCGCCGTGGGCGGCGGCGAAGCCGGCCACCGTGCCGCTCGGGTCGGCGGGCCGGCCGCGGGTGACCGCGTAGACGGTGCCGGAGGTGCCGAGCGAGAGGGCGGGGCGGCCGTACGCGGCGCCGGGACCGCCGCCGAGGCCGAGGCCGAGCGCGGCGGCGGCGTTGTCGCCGGCACCGAGGGCGACGGGGGTGCCGGGGCGCAGGCCCGCCACGCCCGCGGCGACCTCGCCGGCGGCGGTGCCGGGTTCGGCGAGCGGCGGCAGCAGGGCGGGGTCGAGGCCGACCAGGTCGAGGATGCCGGCGTCCCAGCCGCGCTCGCCCCACCAGCCGGTGCCGGAGGCGTCACTGCGCTCGGCGGACGGCCGGCCGGTGAGCCGTTCGGTGAGGTACTCGTGCGGGAGCCGGACGGCGGCCGTCCGGCCGGCCAGGCCCTGCTCGGCGAGCCAGGCCCACTTGGTGACGGTGAAGGACGCGCCGGGGACGCTGCCGGTGCGGCGGGCCCACTCGGCGGCGCCGAGCTCGGCGACCAGCCGTGCCGCCTGGGCGGCGGAGCGGGTGTCGTTCCAGAGCAGGGCGGGGTGGACGGGCTCGCCCGCCGCGTCCAGGGCGACCAGGCCGTGCTGCTGGCCGCCGATGGCGAGGGCCTCGGCCCGGTCGGCGTGGCCGGTGGCGGCGACCGCCTCCTGCAGGGCGTGCCACCACTGGCGCGGGTCGCTCTCCCGTGCGCCGGCGGTGCCCTCGACGGTGTGGCCGGCGCGGCCCTCGCCGAGGACCGCGCCGGTGTCGGCGTCGACCGCGAGGGCCTTGGTGGACTGGGTGGAGCTGTCCACCCCGATGACGATCCGTGGCATGCCGTACTGACTCCGTCCGTGCGCCGGGACTTCCCATCCGTGCCTCGGGATATTAGTTTGTTTTCCGCCCTGACGAATAGCCCCCGGCACGAAACTGGAGCCCAGCCATGCCCACTCCCACCCCTGCGGACAAGTTCACCTTCGGCCTGTGGACCGTCGGCTGGCAGGGCCGCGACCCGTTCGGCGATGCCACCCGTCCGGCCCTGGACCCGGTCGAGACGGTGCACCGGCTCGCCGCGCTCGGCGCGCACGGCGTGACCTTCCACGACGACGACCTGATCCCGTTCGGCTCCTCGGACGCCGAGCGCGACGCGATCGTCAAGCGCTTCCGGGCCGCCCTGGACGCCACCGGGCTGGCGGTGCCGATGGCCACCACCAACCTGTTCACCCACCCGGTCTTCAAGGACGGCGCGTTCACCGCCAACGACCGGGACGTGCGCCGCTACGCACTGCGCAAGACGATCCGCAACATCGACCTGGCGGTCGAGCTCGGCGCCACCACCTACGTCGCCTGGGGCGGCCGCGAGGGCTCGGAGCACGGCGCCAGCAAGGACGTCCGGGTCGCCCTCGACCGGCTCAAGGAGGCCTTCGACCTGCTCGGCGAGTACGTCGAGGAGCAGGGCTACGACCTGCGCTTCGCCATCGAGCCCAAGCCGAACGAGCCGCGCGGCGACATCCTGCTGCCGACCGTCGGCCACGCGCTGGCGTTCATCAACAGCCTGGAGCGCCCGGACCGGGTCGGCCTCAACCCGGAGGTCGGCCACGAGCAGATGGCCGGCCTGAACTTCGCGCACGGCATCGCCCAGGCGCTGTGGCACGGCAAGCTCTTCCACATCGACCTGAACGGCCAGTCCGGCATCAAGTACGACCAGGACCTGCGCTTCGGCGCCGGCGACCTGCGCAGCGCGTTCTGGCTGGTGGACCTGCTGGAGTCGGCGGGCTACCAGGGCCCGCGGCACTTCGACTTCAAGCCGCCGCGCACCGAGGACTTCGAGGGCGTCTGGGCCTCCGCCGAGGCCTGCATGCGCAACTACCTGCTGCTGAAGGAGAAGGCCCTGGCGTTCCGGGCCGACCCGGCGGTGCAGGAGGCGCTGCGCGCGGCGCGCCTGGACGAGCTGGCGCAGCCGACCGCCGGGGACGGCCTCGGTGCGCTGCTCGCCGACCGCACGGCGTTCGAGGAGTTCGACGTCGAGGCCGCCGCGGCCCGCGGCATGGCCTTCGAGCAGCTCGACCAGCTGGCCATGGAGCACCTGCTCGGCGTCCGCTGAGCGCGGCGGCCGCCCGCCGGCGAGCTCAGACCCGCTCGGGTTCGAACTCCTCGGCGGGCGGCTGCAGCCGGCTGCGGGTGAAGACGAAGCGGTTCATCGCCCAGTAGCGGAACACCATGGCCAGCAGGGTGCCGACGATCATGCCGCTGAGGAAGTCCGCGGACTCCTGGGCGACGTGCGAGACGTCCGGCTCCCGCAGGTCCAGCACGTAGCGGGAGAATGCCAGGGGAATGTCGTTGACGACGATCGCCAGCGCGCTCACCACGAAGAACAGGATCGCCTCACGCTGCTTCCCGTTCGCCCGGAAGGACCACTGCCGGTTCAGCACGTACGACACCACGGTGGCGATCACGGTGGCGATGGTCAGTGCGACCACCGGCTTGGACTGCAACACCGTGAGCTTCAGCCCCAGGTCGATGACCGTGGTCAGCACGAAGCAGGTGCCGCCCACCAGGGCGAACTTCACCAGTTTGCGGTGCTGCACCAGGAACGGCCGGTACCGCTCCGGGACGCGGGCGAGGGCCCGCTGCGTAGGTGACGGCATTTCGGCAGTGTCGCATGTGAACGTTTCCGGTGGGTACTCGGGAGGACCGCGCGGCGTACCCCGCGGCCCCCTCCGTGCGGCCGGTCCGCCGGCGATCCGCACGACGCCGGCCGCGTCGCCCCGGAGCACCGTGCCGCCCGGCGCGATCGGGCCCGCCATCTGCAGCGTCTCGAACGGGAACCCGCTGCCCGGCCACCGCCGGCGCACCAGCCGGCCGGTCGCCGGGTCGGTCCCGGCGCAGGAGCAGGGGCCGAGGACGGATCGCGGAGCACGCACGGGCCAGGCCGACGTCGAGTCGACGGCTCAGGTGCGTGTGGCGGTCCATGGGCGCCGGCCCGCCCTGCTGACGCACCGTCACACAGGCGTGTCCCGCGCTGCGGGCACGCCGGTGGGGGGGGGGGGGGGGGTGTGGCCCCCCCCCCCGGCCCCGCCGCGCGAGCGCGGCGGGGGCAGAGGCGGGGGCCGCGGCGCCGGGGAGGAGC
>NZ_JBHWBW010000252.1:0-10869 GCF_042735675.1 Kitasatospora sp. NPDC059571 | reverse complement strand
TGGGGGGCGTGGCGCGCGCGCGCGCGGGGGCGGCGGGGCGGGCGGGGGGGGCCGGGGGGGGCGCGGGCGCCCCCCCCCCCCCCCCCCCCGGCCGGTCAGTTCCCGAGCGTCGCGAGCACCGCGCGGGCCATCGCCTGCTCGCCCTTGGCGTTCGGGTGGAACGGGACGGCGGGGGAGCCGGGCAGCGCGCCCTCGATCCAGCGGTCGCCGGAGCAGACGTCGTGGCCGCGGGTGGCGCTCAGGGTGTCGACGTACTGCGCGCCGTTGGCGGCGGCGGTGGCGGCGAGCATGGAGTTCACCCGGCCGAGGATGCCGCGCAGGTAGGCGACGTCGCCGGTGGTGATCGGCTGGCGGCCGATGCAGTCCCGCTCGTTCTCCGGCAGCACCGACGGGTAGCCGACCAGCAGCACCCGGGCGTGCGGGGCCTTCGCGCGGATCCGCTGCAGGGCGTCGGCGATCTGCGGTGCGGCGGCGTCGATCCGCCGCACCAGGGTGTCGTCGCCGTACACCCAGGACCAGGTGCGGAAGTCCCAGTGGCCGTGGGCGTAGACGTCGTGGCAGGGGGTCCCGAACGGGTTGACGACCGCGCCGGCGAGGCAGGTCGCGATGACGTCGCCGATGCCGAGGTCGGAGGTGCCGAGGTCGTTGCCGCCGATGCCCAGGGTGACCAGGTCGGTGCCGGCCGAGACGGCGTCCAGCTGGGGGTCGTTGACCCGCAGCAGGAGGTCGTACTGGGCGTGCGTGAGATCCGAGGTCTTGGCGGCGGCGCAGGTGACGTCCCGGTAGCTGCTGCTCCCGAGCGCGGACGCCACCAGGTGGCCGTAGTTGTGGTCCGAACGCAGGCAGAGCCCGGCCGACTGGCCCGGTACACCGGCGCCGGCCGCGTACGAGTCACCGAGTGCGACATAGCTGCCGGCGGGGGCCGCGGCACGGGCGCCGGTGGCGCCGAACACCGAGGTGGCGGCGGCCAGGAGGGCGGTGCCGACCAGGACGGACGATCGCTTCAGGGCGTGGCTGAGCACGGTTCCTCCTGGGGGAGAGAAACGGGAGGGAGGGTGGGGGCCACTTACTGATCGGTAAGTTACTGGCAGGTTAAGTGGCTGTCCAGATATTCCACCGGAATTGGTGTCTGAAATTCCGTCAGGAGGCCCTCGAATTACGCTCCATGGCGGATCGTTCGGCATTTCTGCTACCCGGAGGAGCGTAATTCCCGGCGCGGCATGTTACCCGCCGGTTGACCGGTGGCCGCCCAGGCCGCAGGATGCAGACCAGCCGCCCCGCACCCAGCTCGGCACCCGCACAGGAGGACCGCCCGGATGGCACTGGACGCCGACGTCATCGTGATCGGAGCCGGCCTGGCCGGCCTGGTCGCCACCGCCGAACTCGCCGATGCCGGGCGCCGGGTGATCCTGCTCGACCAGGAGCCGGCCGCCTCCCTCGGCGGGCAGGCGCACTGGTCGTTCGGCGGCCTGTTCCTGGTCGACTCGCCCGAGCAGCGCCGGATGCGGATCCGCGACTCCCGCGACCTGGCCTGGCAGGACTGGCTCGGCACCGCCGGCTTCGACCGCCCCGAGGACGACTGGGCGCGCCGCTGGGCCGAGGCCTACGTCGACTTCGCCGCCGGGGAGAAGCGGTCCTGGCTGCGCGGCCTCGGCGTGCGATTCTTCCCGGTGGTCGGCTGGGCCGAGCGCGGCGGACTGACCGCGACCGGCCCCGGCAACTCGGTGCCGCGCTTCCACATCACCTGGGGCACCGGCCCCGGGCTGGTCGAGCCCTTCGCCCGCCGGGTCAAGGCCGCCGCCGGCCGGGGCCTGGTCGACTTCCGCTTCCGGCACCGGGTCACCGGCCTGTCCGCCTCCGGCGGCACCCTGGACACCGTCAGCGGCGAGATCCTGGAGCGCAGCGACGCCCGCCGCGGCGAGTCCAGCTCGCGCACCGTCGCCGGCTCCTTCGAGCTGCGCGCCCAGGCCGTGGTGGTCGCCTCCGGCGGCATCGGCGGCAACCACGACCTGGTCCGCAAGGCCTGGCCGGCCCGGCTCGGCACCCCGCCCGAGCGGATGCTCTCCGGCGTGCCGGCCCACGTCGACGGCCTGATGCTCGGCATCGCCGGCGACGCCGGCGGCCGCCTGGTCAACGGCGACCGGATGTGGCACTACACCGAGGGTATCGAGAACTGGGACCCGATCTGGCCGATGCACGGCATCCGGATCCTGCCCGGCCCGTCCTCGCTCTGGCTGGACGCCCGCGGCCGCCGGCTGCCCGTCCCGCTCTTCCCCGGCTTCGACACCCTCGGCACCCTCGAACACATCATGACCACCGGGTACGACCACACCTGGTTCGTGCTCACCCAGAAGATCATCGAGAAGGAGTTCGCCCTCTCCGGCTCCGAGCAGAACCCGGACCTCACCGGGAAGTCCGTCAAGGGCGTACTCGGCCGGGCGCTGCCCGGCGCCACCGGGCCGGTCGAGGCGTTCAAGAAGCACGGCGCGGACTTCGTGGTCGCCGACACCCTGGAGGAGCTCGTCCGCGGCATGAACGCCAGGACGCCCCAGGCACCGATCGACGCCGCCGAGCTGCGCCGCGAGGTCGAGGCCCGGGACCGCGAGATGGCCAACCCGTTCACCAAGGACCTCCAGGTGACCGCGGTGCACGGGGCGCGCCGCTACCTCGGAGACAAGCTGATCCGCACCGCCGCCCCGCACCGCCTGCTCGACCCCAAGGCGGGCCCGCTGATCGCGGTGCGGCTCAACATCCTCACCCGCAAGTCGCTCGGCGGCCTGCAGACCGACCTCTCCTCCCGGGTGCTGCGCGCCGACGGCTCCGTGCTCGACGGGCTGTACGCGGCGGGCGAGGCCGCCGGGTTCGGCGGCGGCGGGGTGCACGGCTACCGCTCGCTGGAGGGCACCTTCCTGGGCGGCTGCCTGTTCTCCGGCCGTGCCGCCGGCCGCGCGGCAGCCGAGGCCACCGCCTGACCCGGCGCCCTCCCGCCCGCTGCCGTTCGCCGGCCGCGGCACCACGGCGGTGGCGCCGACCCCTCACGGGCCGACGCCACCGCCGCGTGCGCCGCGGTCAGCGGTTCACGTAGATGCTGTCCATGAACTCGATGATCTGACGGTCCGTCAGGCGCTGTCCGTCGCGGTGCCCGCTGGCCAGGTCGGCCTCGCTGATCATGCCGACCAGCTTGTCGTGCTCGTCGATCACCGGCATCCGGCGGATCTGGTGCTGCTCCATCTTCTTCAGCACCGTCTCCATGTCGTCGTCCGCCCTGACGCAGTGCAGGTGGCCGCCGAGGTCCATCGCCTTCATCGTGGCCGGGTCCTTGCCGGCGGCCAGACAGCGCAGCACGATGTCGCGGTCGGTGATGATGCCCTTGAGCTGCTTGTCCGGGCCGCAGATCGGGAGTGCGCCGACGTCCAGGTCGCGCATCATCTTGGCGGCGTCCATCAGCGTCTGGTCCGCATCGACGCACTGGGCGCCGCGGTGCATTATGTCACGGGCTGTGATCACGGGTGGGGTCCTCTCCTCGTTCGCACCCGCCGGACGGCGGTCCACGCAGGGGTGCGGAGTGTGATGGTGCGATCACCATAAGCACGGTCGGGCGGGGCCGCGCGCCGAGCGGGTGATCCACTGCGGCAGAATCCCTCCGGGGGCCGGCCGCTCGGCCCCCGCTCACCAGGGAGGGAACCCGATGGCCCGACGCACGCGCGACCAGGCCCCGGCCGCGTCCGCACCGGTCACCGTCACGGTCTGCCGCGGCTGCTGCTGCGGCACCGCCGCCAAGCACCCGGGGGTGGACCACGCCGGGCAGTTGGCCCGGCTCCGCGAGGGCGTCGGCAGTGCGGGCCGGGTCCGCGCGGTGGACTGCCTGGACGTCTGCGGGCACTCCAACGTGGTCGTGGTCGGCCCCTCCACCGAGGGCCGGCTCGCCGGCGGCCGCCCGGTCTGGCTCGGCTGGGTGCTCTCCGAGGACATGATCGACGAGGTGGCGGAGTGGGTCCGGGCCGGCGGCCCCGGCGTGGTCCCGCCGCCCGGCACCCTCGACCTGCAGGAGTTCACCGTCTCGCGGCGCGTCCGCGACGGCCTGCCCGGCTGACCGTACCCGGCCGGCCGGCTCTGCCCGCAGGGTCAGCCGACAGCCCGGGCGGCGCCGGTCGGCCAGACGGCCAGCACCGGCACACCGCTGCGCCGGGCGGCCGCCACCGCATCGGCGGTGCCGCCCGGCCCGCTGCCCGGCAGTCCGTCCCAGACCGCGACCAACAGGTCGGCGCGGCGCAGTAGTTCGGCGTTGGCCTGCTGGTAGGCGAGGTCGTCCGGTTCGGGCCGGGGGATGATCACCACCTCCGCGGCGGCGGCCAGCAGCCGGTCCAGGTCGGCCAGCTGCCCGGCGGCGAACGCCCGGCGGTAGCCCATCGAGGGCAGCACCGCGACCAGCCGGCCGCCGGCCGCCAGCACCTCGTCGGCGAAGAGCGTGTCGGCGCCGGGGGCGAGGCAGGAGAGGCCGGTCAGCGGCCCGGCGCCGCGCTCGGCGAGCAGCCGCCGCAGCTCCGCGCGGACCAGCGGGACGGTCTCCCCGGTGAGGTTCAGGTGGCCGGTCACGGCGATCGCCGTCATGCTCCCCCTCCGCAGGTCGAGCCGGATGCTACCGCTGTGGCGGATGCCATGCTTGCGGCATGGCGGAACTCGACGGCAGGCCGGCCGAGCCGGCGCAGCTCCAGGCGCTGGCGCTCACCAACTACGGCCATTTCACGACCATGCGGGTGGAGGACGGCCTGGTCCGCGGTCTGGCGCTGCACCTGGACCGGCTGGCCCGGGACTGCCGGGTGCTGTTCGGTGCCGAGCTGGACCCGGAGCGGGTGCGGGCGTACGCGCGCCGGGCGGCGCCGGCGAGCGGGGCGGCGGTGATCCGGGTGACGGTCTACGACCCGGCGCTGGACGTCGGCACGATCGGTGCACCGGCCCACCCCCGGGTGCTGGTGACTGTCCGTCCGGCGGGCCCGGCGGTCCTGGGGCCGCTGCGGGTGCGCACCGTCCGGTACGAGCGGGACCTGCCGGAGGTGAAGGGGGTCGGGCTGTACGGTGCGCTGCACCACCGCCGGCAGGCGCAGGCGGCCGGGTTCGACGACGCGCTGTTCACCGACCGGACGGGGGCGATCTCGGAGGGCGGCACCTGGAACGCCGGGTTCGTCCGGGACGGTGCGGTGCTCTGGCCGCAGGCGGCCCACCTGCCGGGCACCACGATGCGGCTGCTGCAGTCGCTGGGGCCGTGGCGCGGCGCCGAGGTGCGCTCGGCCGAGGGCATGGCGGCGGGCTTCGCGACCAACGCCGCGATCGGGGTGCGCCCGCTGGCCGCGGTGGACGGGGTCGCGCTGCCGCCCGTGCACCCGGTGGTCGAGGCGCTGCGGACGGCCTACGCGGCGCTGCCGGGCGACCCGCTCTGACCGCGGCCGCCCCCGGCCCGGGCGGGTGCCCGGCGTACCGGGGGCGGCGGCGGTCGGCCGTGCCCGCCCGGGCCGGCCGGTCAGCCGAACCAGCGCTTGGCGTCGGCGGAGGCGTAGGCGCGGATGATGAACACCGCGATGGCGATCCCGGCCACCGCGGTGAAGGCCCCGGAGAACAGCGACACGGCCGATCCGAGGACCGCCAGCACCTCCACCGCGATCACGGTGGTGCGCACCCAGGCCGCGCCGCGCGGCGTGGCGGCGGCGCTCACGGCCAGCAGCAGGGCGATCACCAGGGACACCCAGCCGAACAGCGCGAGCAGGCCGGCGGAGTCGCCGCCGTGGTCGGCCTCGTCCGAGGCGAGCATGAGCAGCAGCGCGCCGCCCAGTACGTTGAAGGCGGCCTGCAGGGCGAGCAGGACGATGGCGGTCCTGAGCGGTTTGGGAAGCGGTCCGGCGGTCCGAGCGGTCGTCATGGTGCGTTCCCCCTGGTGTGATCGGCGTGTTCACCCGGTCACCGAGAGCATCGAGCCGGGCGCGGGCGGCTGTCAACGGTGCCGCCGGCCCGGCCGGAGCTCAGGAGGTGAGCAGCAGATCGGCGAGCCCCAGCGCGCCGCGCAGTACCACCACCAGGTCGTGGACCCCCTTGACCGGCGCGGCCAGCGGGGCGGTCGCGGTGGTCCACGCGGCAGGGCCGCCGGTGGCCGGCACCTCGATCCGGGTGACCGCCCCGCCCAGGTGGAGCTCGACGGCGACCGCGCCGGGTCCCGTCAGGGAGACGGTCAGGGCGGCCGTGCCCGCGCCGTCCGCGAGGTCGACCCGGTGGAAGGCGAGCCGGCCCGGCGCGCCGTGGCCGGACGCCACCGCCTCGCCGCCCTCGCGGGTGCGCGCGGTCAGCCGGACGCCCTGACGGTCCGTCGGGCGATTTTACGAACACATGACCTGATGTTGCGGCGGCTCGGCCCGACACGACGACGCCCGTTCACCGGACGTCCGTGTCCGGGCCAACCACCGCTGAGAATCTCCACGCCATGGATATCCCACGCATGGGCGTGCCCGACGAGCTCGCCGACCGCATGAGCATGGCCGAGCAGCACGAGTACCTGCGCAGCCGGCTGTCCCGCCGCCGGATGCTGCGCTCCAGCGCCGTGACGGTCGGCGTGCTGGCCGTCGGCGGTGCGCTCGGCCCGGGCACCGCCGTGGCCGCCGCTCCCGCCACGGGCACCCGCACCGACGCCGTGGACGGCTCGCTGGTCGCCCCGGTCGGCCGGCACCTCGCCTTCGGCGCCGAGCCGGACACCCAGTTCCGGGTCTCCTGGCAGGTCCCCGCCGCGGTCAAGAAGCCGTTCCTGCGCTTCGGCCGCCACCCGTGGGACCTCGGCCACAAGATCGAGGCCGAGGTGCGCGCGCTGCACACCCCCGCGCTGACCCCGACCGGCACCCCGGTCGACCAGTACTACCTGCACGTCGAGCTGGACCGGCTGCAGCCCGACACCACCTACTACTACGGTGTCGGCCACCAGGGCTTCGACCCGGCCTCGCAGCAGGCCATCTCGACCCTGCAGACGTTCCGCACCGCGCCGTCCCGGCACGGCCGCCACCACCGGCCGTTCGCGCCGTTCACCTTCACCGCCTTCGGCGACCAGGGCGTCTCCGCGCACGCGGCCGGCAACGACCACGTGATCCTCGCCCAGAAGCCGGCCTTCCACCTGCACGCCGGCGACATCTGCTACGCCGACCCGGCCGGCTCCGGCCAGGACTCCGACAAGTCGGTGTACACCGCCACCACCTGGGACTCCTTCCTGGCCCAGACCGAGACGGTGGCCGCGAAGGTCCCCTGGATGGTCTCCTACGGCAACCACGACATGGAGGCCTGGTACTCGCACAACGGGTACGGCGGCGAGAACGCCCGCTTCTTCCTGCCGGACAACGGCCCCGACCCGCGCACCGCCCCGGGCGTCTACTCCTTCAAGTACGGCAACGTGGGCGTCATCTCGCTGGACGCCAACGACGTCTCGTACGAGATCCCGGCGAACCTGGGCATCACCGCCGGCCGGCAGACCGCCTGGCTGGACCGCCGCCTGCGGGAGCTGCGCGGCGACGACAGCATCGACTTCATCGTGGTCTTCTTCCACCACTGCGCCTTCTCCACCACGCACCAGCACGCCTCCGAGGGCGGTGTCCGCGAGGCCTGGGTGCCGCTGTTCGAGAAGTACCGGGTGGACCTGGTCATCAACGGCCACAACCACGTCTACGAGCGCACCGACGCCATCCTCGGCAACAAGGTCGCCAAGGCCGTGCCCAGCGGCGGCACCGTCGAGCCGGCCAAGGACGGCGTGGTCTACGTGACCGCGGGCGCGGCCGGCCGCAGCCTGTACTTCTTCGACGCCCCCGACACCTACGAGGGCCACGAGAACCACCAGGACTCGGTGAACACCTACCACTTCGCCAAGGGCGGGGTGAAGGTGCCGGAGACCGTCGAGTGGTCGCGGGTGCGCTACACCGGCTACTCGTTCATCAAGGTGGACGTCACCCCGGCTCACCGGGGCCGGACGACCACCATGAAGGTCACCGCGCTGGCCGAGGACGGCACGCAGGTCGACCACTACACCGTCGCCCGCCGCGCGGGCGAGTGCCGGGAGCACTGACCCGGCAGCAGCGGCCCGGCCCGCCCCGCTCCCTGTGGCGGGGCGGGCCGTCGTGCGCTCAGCCCAGGGCGGCGAGCTGCGCGGCGAGCTCGTCGCTGTGCCGGAAGGTCAGCCCGGCGAGCGCGACGTGCTTCCAGCGCACCGTCAGATCGGCGTCCAGGATGAAGACCGAACGCCGGAGCCCGAGGCCGGGCACGGCGATCCCGTAGGCCTTCGCCACGGTGCGGTCGGGGTCGGCGAGCAGTGGGAAGCCGATCCGGTGCTTGCGGGCGAACCGCTCGTGGCTGTCCAGGTCCTGCGGGCTGACGCCCCAGACGGTGGCGCCCAGGCCGGCGAAGCGCTCCAGGTCGGAGGTGTACTCGCAGAGCTGCTTGGTGCAGACCGGCGTGTCGTCGCCGGGGTAGAACACCAGCACCAGCGGTCCGCCCTTGGCGTCGGCGAGGCGGTACTCGCGGCGCTCGGCGGTGTCCCCGTCCAGCAGCAGGCCGGGCAGGGTGAAGTCAGGGGCCTGGGTTCCGGCCTCGGGCGGCTTGGGCATGGGATGCCTCTCCGGGAGTCGGGCAAGTAGACAGAACGGTCTGTTCCTTGACGTGATGCTAGCCCGCCGCCGCCCGCGGCGCCAGGACCGGGCGCACCTCCCGGCCCCGACGCGAGGTCAGTGCCGCGGCCCGTACATGATCACGGCCACACCGGCCAGGCAGACCAGCGCGCCCGCCAGGTCGTAGCGGGTCGGCCGGAAGCCGTCCACCACCACGCCCCAGGCCAGCGAACCGGCCACGAACACCCCGCCGTACGCGGCGAGCACCCGCCCGAAGTGCGCGTCCGGCTGGAGGGCGGCCACGAAGCCGTACCCGCCCAGCACCACCACCCCGATCCCGGCCAGCCACCACGGCCGGGACTCCCGCACGGTCTGCCAGATCAGCCAGCAGCCGCCGATCTCCGCCAGGGCGGCGAGGGCGAACAGGGCGACGGAGCGCAGCACGGTCATGGTGGTCAGCGTACGGCGGAGCCGCCGGCCGCAGGGCAGGGCCCGGGCGGGCGCGAGGCCGGCCCGGGGCGGGGTGCGGTGTTCAACGGCGCGGAGGATTCACTGCCGGTAGGTGGCCAGGAAGCGGCCGATCCGGTTGATCGCCGTCTCCAGGTCGTCGGCGCGCGGCAGCGTGACGAAGCGGAAGTGGTCGGGCCGCGGCCAGTTGAAGCCGGTGCCCTGGACGACGTGGATCTTCTCGCGGAGCAGCAGGTCCAGCACGAACTTCTCGTCGTCGGCGATCGGGTGCACCGCCGGGTCGAGCCGCGCGAAGGCGTACAGGGCGCCCTTCGGCTTGACGCAGCTGACCCCGGGGATCTCGTTCAGCGCCCGGTGGGCGACGTCGCGCTGCTCGGTGAGCCGGCCGGTCGGCAGGGTCAGGTCGTTGATCGACTGGTGGCCGCCGAGCGCGGCCTGCACCGCGTACTGGGCCGGGACGTTGGGGCACAGCCGCATCCCGGCCAGCATGGTGAGGCCCTCCAGGTAGTCCCTGGCGTGCTGGCGCGGGCCGGAGACGGCCAGCCAGCCGCTGCGGAAGCCGGCCACCCGGTAGGCCTTGGAGAGCCCGTTGAAGGTCAGGGTGAGGACGTCGTCGGCGAGTGCGGCCAGGCAGTGGTGCTCGGTGCCGTCGTAGAGGATCTTGTCGTAGATCTCGTCGGCCAGCACCATCAGGTTGTGCCGGCGGGCGAGGTCGAGGATCCCCTCCAGCAGTTCCTTCGAGTAGACCGCGCCGGTCGGGTTGTTGGGGTTGATGACGACGATCGCACGGGTCCGGTCGGTGATCTTCGCGGCGATGTCGTCGAGGTCGGGGTACCAGTCGGCCTGCTCGTCGCAGAGGTAGTGCACGGCCTTGCCGCCGGCGAAGCGGACCACGGCGGTCCACAGCGGGTAGTCGGGCATCGGGACGAGGACCTCGTCGCCGTCGTCCACCAGCGCCTGAACGGCCATCTGGATCAGCTCGGAGGCGCCGTTGCCCAGGTAGACGTCGTCGACCGTCATGCCGCTCACGCCGCGCTGCTGGTAGTACTGCACCACTGCGCGGCGGGCCGGCAGGATGCCGCGGGAGTCGCTGTAGCCGTGGGCGTTCGGCAGGTTGCGGATGATGTCCTGGAGGATCTCCGGAGGCGCCTCGAAGCCGAACGGCGCCGGGTTGCCGGTGTTCAGCCGCAGCACGCTGTGCCCGGCCTCCTCCAGGGCGTTCGCCTGGTCGACCACCGGGCCACGGATCTCGTAGCACACGTCCTTCAGCTTGCTGGACTGGCGAAACTCCACTGCGTCCTCCCGACCTCACCTCTGCTTGCTTTGTTCTACCAAGTAAGCACTTGGAAAGTCCAACCTTTTGGCTATGCTGAGCCCATGCCACGCCGAAGCTACGACCAGTACTGCGCCGTCGCCCGCGCCCTGGACGCGGTGGGGGAGCGCTGGAGCCTCCTGATCGTCCGTGAACTCCTCGGCGGGCCCCGCCGCTACACCGACCTGCACGCCGACCTGCCCGGGGTCTCCACCGACATCCTGGCCGCCCGGCTCAAGCAGCTGGAGGCCGAGGGCCTGGTCGAGCGGCGCCGACTGGAGCGCCCGGCCAGCGCGTTCGTGTACGGACTCACCGAGCGGGGGCTCGCCCTCGGCCCCGTCCTCGACGCCCTCGCGACCTGGGGCACGCCCGAACTCGGCGCACCCCGCCCCACCGACGCGGTGCGCGAGCACTGGTACACCGCCGGGCCAAAGTGTGGTCTGAAACCCGCGCCCAGCCCGACAT
>NZ_JBHWBW010000251.1:0-10910 GCF_042735675.1 Kitasatospora sp. NPDC059571 | reverse complement strand
TCGGGCGGCGCGGGGGGGCCCGCCCGGGGGCCGCCGCGGCGGGGGGGGGGGGGGGGGGGGGCGCCCCCCCCGGCCGCCGCCGAGCGCGCGCTGGAGCGCGCCGCCGCCGACGGGCGCCCGTACGACGTGGTGCTGGTCGACGCGGACCTCGGCCCGCACCCCACGGCCGCCGACGCCGCCCGGCGCGGACCGGCCCGACCGGCGCGGGCCGACCACGGTGCGCCGCCCCGGGCCCTGGCCGTCCTGCCGCACCAGCGCCGCGAGGGCGCGGCCGGCCGGCCGGCCCGCACCCCCGCACCGCCGTTCGCCGACGGCATCACGCTCACCGCCCGGGTCTGCCGCAGCCACCCCGCACTGCGCGCCGTGGTGCTCGCCACCGCGGACGACCCGCAGCGCGCCGTGCGCGCCCTCCAGGCGGGGGCCGCCGGATGGGTCGCCCGGGAGAGCTCGCTGGCCCGGCTGATGACGGTGATCCGCGGCGTGCTGCGCGACGAGACGCACCTGCCGCCCGCCCTGCTCACCGGCGTGGTGCGGGAGCTCACCAGCGCCCGGCGCGACCGCACGGAGAGCGAGCGGCTGGTCGGCACCCTCACCCCGCGGGAGGAGGAGGTGCTGCGCTGCATGGTGGCCGGCCTCGGCCGGCAGGCGGTCGCCGAGCGGCTCTACCTCTCGCCGCACACCGTGCGCACCCACATGCAGAACGTCCTCGGCAAGCTGGGCGTGCACTCCACGCTCGCCGCGGTCGCGGTGGCCCGGCGGGCCGGCCTCACGCCCTCCGACCCGCCGCTGCCCGAACCGCTTCCGCAGCCGCCCGCGGACGTTGCGGACCCGCCGACCGCGGAGGCGCCCGTCGCGGGCCCGCCCGCGGCGGCGGCCCGCTCCGGTGCGCCGCACCCCGCGGTGCACACCCGGACCGTCGCCACGACCGCCGGCCCGGGGGCCGGCTGACCCGCGGCGCCCCGCTCACCACGCCGGGGCAGCGGCCCGGCGCCACACCCAGGTACCTCTCCGTCAGGCCAGGGAGACCGGAGGACAGATGTCGCCGAACAGCACCGCCGCACGCCTGAACCAGCCCACCGTTCCGATGCCGAAGCATCCGGCCGGGTCGACGGGGCTGCGCACGCTGGTCATCGGCGGCGGAGCCGCGGGGTCGGCACTCGTCCGCGACCTGCAGCGCACGCCCGAGTTCGGGCTCGCGCCGGTCGGCGTGCTCGACGACGACCCGGCGAAGGCGGGCGGCGAGATCGAGGGCGTGCCGGTGCTCGGCACGCTCGCCGCGCTCGGCACCACCGCGGTGGAACACGGCGTCCAGGTGGTGGTGCTGGCGATCCCCGGGCTGCCGCACCAGCAGGTCAGGGCGCTCGCCACCGCGGCGGGCGGGGCCGGCGCCGCGGTGCGCTACCTGCCGTCCTTCCTCTCCGCGCTGCGCCGCGAGGTGGTCGGTTCGGACATGCGCAGCCTGGACGTGAACAGGCTGATCGGGCGTCACGAGGTGCACGTGGTCTCGGCCGACGTCCGCGCGGTGATCGAGGGCCGCCGGGTGCTGGTGACGGGTGCGGGCGGGTCGATCGGCAGCGAGCTGTGCCGGCAGGTGCAGGCGTTCGCGCCGTCCGCGCTCTACATGCTCGACCACGACGAGTCGAACCTGCACCGCCTCCAGCTGGAGATCTGGGGCGAGGCGCTGCTCACCGACGAGTCGCTGGTGATCGCCGACATCCGGGACCGGCCGCGGATCCAGCAGATCTTCCGCGACCTCAAACCGGAGGTGGTCTTCCACGCGGCGGCGCACAAGCACCTGCCGCTCCTGGAGCGCCACCCGAGCGAGGCGGTGAAGTCGAACGTGCTGGGCACCGACCACCTGGTCGAGGCGGCGCTGGCGACCGGCGTGGAGCGCTTCGTGCTGATCTCCACCGACAAGGCGGCCGACCCGACCTCCGTCCTGGGCGCCTCCAAGCGGCTGGCCGAGCTGATCGTGCAGGCCAACGCGCGCGACGCCCGCAACCTCGGCACCGGGGTGTTCTCCGCGGTGCGGTTCGGCAATGTGCTGGGCTCGCGCGGCTCGCTGCTGTCCGTGCTCGCCGAACAGCTGCAGAGCGGCGGCCCGGTGACGGTCACCCACCCGGACGTGACGCGGTTCTTCATGACCATCGAGGAGGCGGTCGGGCTGGTGCTGGAGGCCGGCCGGATGGCGGAGGGCGGCGAGGTGTTCGTGCTCGACATGGGCGAGCCGGTGCGGATCGTCGACCTGGTGCACAACTTCGCCCGCCAGGTGCAGCTCGGCGCCGAGGAGGTGGAGATCCGCTACACCGGCCTGCGGGCCGGGGAGAAGCTCAACGAGGCGCTGTTCTCCGAGGGGGAGGAGCGGCTGCCCACCGTGCACGGCCGGATCTTCGCCACGGTGGGCGCCGAGGACGCCGGGCCCGAGGACCTCGCGGGCGGGCTGACCGGCCTGTACTCGGCGGCCGCCGTCAACGCGGACGACGAGGTGCGGCGCCGGCTCGCCGGCCTGCTGCCCGGGTACGTGACCCCCGAACCGGAGCCCGTCCCGGCCCTCAGCGCCCCGTACCCGGACGGCTTCTGACCCCGGCCGGGCTGCCGTACCCACGGACCGGCGCCGCGGTGGCCCGGAGGACCGCTAGCGCCGCAGCCGGGCCAGCAGCAGGTTCGGGTCCTTCATCGTGGTGTAGGCGGCGCTGGTGACGTACACCGTGCTGCCGCTGATCGCGACGGCGGTGGGGTTGGAGAGGCCGTCGCCGGCGTCGAGCACGACGGTGTGGGCGCCGTCGGGGGCGACCCGGGCGACCTGGCTGCTGCTGTTGATGGCGGCCAGCGCGGTGTCGTCCCGGCCGGGGAAGGCGAAGTCGTCGATGCCGGCCAGCCCGGTGGCCCGGGTCTCGATCGGGCCGGCGGCGCCGTCGCCGCGGTCGGTTGCGCCGATCGGGATGCGCAGCAGGGTGCCCCGGTCGGTGTTGCTCACCCAGACGGCGTCGTGCTGCACCTTGATGCCGTTGGCGCCGAGGAAGCCGGCCGGCCGCAGCTCCGGGCCCTGCGCCCAGGCGGTGGCGGTGCCGCCGTGCAGCGGGACGCGCCAGACCACGCCGAGGACGGAGTCGGCGGAGTAGAGCAGCCCGGTGTGCTCGTCCAGCGCGAGGCCGTTGGGGAAGCCGTCCGGCGGCAGGGCGGCGATCCGCTGCGGGGCGCGGCCCGGCGAGAGCCGCCAGATGCCGGTGAGGTCGGCGGTGCCGGTGGCGTAGCTGAAGAAGAGGCTGCCGTCGGGGGTGCGGACGATGCCGGTGGGCGCGGGGACGCCGACCACCGGGGTGCTGTTCACCGGCGGGGTCGGCAGGTCGGCCAGGACGCGGATGCGGCCGTCGGTGTCGACCCGGGCGATCTGGTGGGCGCCGACGAAGGTGACGTCGGCGGCGCCGTCCGGCTCCAGGGCGATGTTCTCGGGCATCTGGCCCCTGGCCAGGTCGAAGTGGACGGCGATGTGCGGGTCGGCGAGCGGCGGGGCGACGGCGCCGGCGGGGGCCGAGGTGAGCAGAGCGAGGACGGTGGCTGCCGCGCCGAGCGCGCCGGCGAGGCGGGGAAGGCGGTGCACGGGGGGTCTCCTCCGGGAGCGTGGGCGACCGGTCGTTCACGGTCGGTTCCCATCGGACCACGCACGGTGGCGGGCCACCCGTCGGCTTCGTCCGGGTGGTGGCCGGGCCCGGGCCTGAGGAGGGGTCAGCCGGCCCGGTCGAACGGGGCGACCAGCTGCCGCAGCAGGGCGGCGAGCTCGGTCTGCTGCCCGGCGGAGAGCTGGGCGAGCAGCTCGCGCTCGTGGGTGAGCAGCCCGGCGAGCGCCTGGTCGGCCTTGTCGCGGCCGTCGTCGGTGAGCCGGACGAGGACGCCGCGCCGGTCGTCGGGGTCGGGCAGCCGCCGTACCAGGCCCTTGCCGGTGAGCCGGTCGATCCGGTTGGTCATGGTGCCGGAGGTGACGAGCGTCTGGGTGAGCAGCTGGCCGGGGGAGAGCTGGTACGGGGAGCCGGCCCGGCGCAGGGCGGTGAGCACGTCGAACTCCCAGGGCTCCAGGCCGTGCTCGGCGAAGGCGGTGCGGCGGGCGCGGTCGAGGTGCCGGGCGAGCCGGCTGACCCGGCTGAGCACCTCGAGCGGTTCCACGTCGAGGTCGGGGCGCTCACGGCGCCATGCAGCGACCAGCCGGTCGACCTCGTCCTCCATGTCGATCAGTGTATCGGGGGTTGTGTCGATGTGAAGTCTCTTGACATCGAGAATTTTCAGGCGCAGTCTCTCGATCGGATATCTTGATGTCGAGATACTTTGGGAGGGCGCCATGCCCGAGGACACCCCGCCCGCCGCCGCGAGCACCCCCCGCTGGGACCCGGACCAGTACCTCCGCTTCGCGGACGAGCGCACCCGCCCGCTGGGCGAACTCCTGGCCCGCGTCCCCGAGCTGCCGGCCGGTCCGGTCGTGCTGGACATCGGCTGCGGACCCGGCAACTCCACCGCGCTGCTGCGCGAGCGCTGGCCAGACGCCCGCCTGACCGGCGTCGACAACTCCGCCGACATGCTCGCCACCGCCCGCACCACCGGCGAGCCCACCGCCCGCTACGAGCTCGCCGACGCCCGCAGCTGGGACCCGGCCCCGGCCCGGCCCGACGCGATCGTCTCCAACGCCACCCTCCAGTGGCTGGACACCGCCGGCCCCGGCCGCCCGCCCGGCCACCTGGACCTGCTGCCCCGCTGGACGGCGGCGCTGCGGCCCGGCGGCGTGCTGGCCTTCCAGGTGCCCGGCAACTTCGAGGCGCCCAGCCACACCCTGCTGGCCGAGCTGCGCCGCAGCCCCCGCTGGCGGGAGGCGCTCGGCGAGGGCGCCGTCCGGGCCGGCGTCCACGACCCGGCCGACTACCTGCACACCCTGCTCGCCGCGGACTGCACCGCCGATGTGTGGGAGACCACCTACCTCACCCTGCTCACCGGCGAGGACCCGGTGCTGGAGTGGGTCAAGGGCACCGCACTGCGCCCGGTGCTCGCCCGGCTCGCCGACCCCGCGGACCGCACCGCCTTCCTCGCCGAGTACGGGGCGCTGCTGCGCGCCGCCTACCCGGCCGGGGAGCGGGGCACGGTCTTCCCGTTCCGGCGGATCTTCGCGGTCGCGCAGCGCCGCTGAGCCGCCGCCCCCGGGGCCCGGCCGTGCGGCGTCAGCGGTGCAGGTGGTGGTGGCCCGGCATGGCCGGGTGCCGGCCGAGCACGACCACGCCCGCGACCACCGCCAGCAGCCCCACCACCTGGAAGGCGATCGCGACGGGGGTGACCCGCAGCTCGTCGCCGAGGAACCCGACCGCGCAGGCGATCCCGGTCAGCGGCTGGGCCGCGGTCAGGGCGGGCAGCGACATCCGCAGCGGCGCCGCCTCGAAGGCCGACTGCACCAGCAGCAGCCCCACCACGCCGATCACCACGACCGTGTACGGCTGCCAGCTGTGCACCACCGCGGACACGCCCCCGGAGTCCAGCCGCTCGGTGGTCATCCGGGTCAGTGCGTCCTGGAGGCCGTAGAGCAGGCCGGCGGCGAGGGCCAGCAGGGTGGCCTCCTCGAACAGCGGCATCCGCCGGGCGAGGGAGACCAGCAGCAGGGCGAGGCCCGCCACGATGCCGACCACCAGCCAGAAGCGCAGCGGCCCGGCCTCCGCCCCGCCGCCCTGGGGGCGGCCCGCGGCGATGAACGCCGTCACCCCGAGCGCGATCAGCACCACCCCGATCCAGCCGGAGCGGCCCAGTCTCGTCCCGGTCAGCCAGCGGGCCAGCAGCATCGCGAAGACCAGGTTGGTCGCCAGCAGCGGTTCCACCAGGGCCACCTCGCCCTGGCTCAGTGCCACCGCGCTCAGGATCAGGCCGGTGACCATGAAGGCGATGCCGAGCAGCCAGTCCGGCATCCGGGCCAGGTCGAGCAGCAGCCGCCAGTGCAGCAGGTCGCTCTTCGGGGCCCGCTGGGCGGCGTGCTGCTGGAGCACGAAACCCAGGCCCAGGCAGCAGGCCGCACCCACTGCCAGCAAGAACACCGCCACGCGACCACCTCGGACCCGTCAGGCCTGCCGTTCTCCGACCAGCTTGGGGTGCCGCTCCAGGCCCTCCAGGCCGTGCCACGCCAGATTCACCAGATGGGCGGCGACCTCGGCCTTCTGCGGCTTGCGCACCTCCAGCCACCACTGCCCGGTCAGGGCGACCATCCCCACCAGCATCTGCGAGTACATCGGCGCCAGCCGGGCGTCGAAGCCGCGCGACTTGAACTCCAGGCCCAGGATGTCCTCGACCTGGGTGGCGATGTCGCTGATCAGCGAGGCGAAGGTGCCCGTGGACTGGGCCACCGGCGAGTCCCGGACGAGGATCTTGAAGCCGTCCGTGGAGGTGTCGATGTAGTCCATCAGGGCGAAGGCCGCCTGCTCCAGCAGCTCCCGCGAGTGCCCGCCGGTGAGCGCGCCGGTGACCATGTCCAGCAGCAGCTGCATCTCCCGGTCGACGACGACCGCGTACAGCCCCTCCTTGCCGCCGAAGTGCTCGTACACCACCGGCTTGGACACCCCGGCGCGCTCGGCGATCTCCTCGACCGAGGTGCCGTCGTAGCCGCGCTCCGCGAAGACCGAGCGGCCGATCTCCAGGAGCTGCTCGCGGCGCTGCTTGCCGGTCATCCGCACCCGGCCGCCGCCCCGGCCGCCGCGGGCCGCGGGAGCCGAGCGGGTGCGCGCCGCAGTGGCGCCGCCGTCCCCGCCCGGTGCGTGCTGATGGCCGTCCGCGGTGTCTGCGTTGCTCCCGTTCACCCCTACATCATGCTGCAGCGGGCGGGTCATACGGCGCGGCGGGCGTCGATCCGCTCGGCCCGCGGCCAGCGGACGTCGCTGGCCCACCCGAGCCGCTCGAACCAGCGGATCACCCGGGCCGAGGAGTCCACCTGCCCGCGCAGCACGCCGTGCCGGGCACTGGTGGGGTCGGCGTGGTGCAGGTTGTGCCAGGACTCGCCGCAGGACAGCACCGCCAGCCACCACACGTTGCCGGACCGGTCGCGGGAGCGGAAGGGCCGCCGGCCGAGCGCGTGGCAGATCGAGTTGATCGACCAGGTGACGTGGTGCAGCAGCGCGATCCGCACCAGCGAGCCCCAGAAGAAGGCGGTGAGCGCACCCTGCCAGGAGAGCGTGACCAGGCCGCCGACCAGCGGCGGGAGCAGCAGCGAGATCGTCGTCCAGAGCCAGAACAGCCGGGAGACCCGCCTTATGGCCGGGTCGCCCACCAGGTCCGGCGCGTAGGTGTGCTGCGGGGTCTGCTCCTCGTCGAAGAGCCAGCCCATGTGCGCCCACCACAGGCCCTTCAGCAGGGCCGGCACGCTCTCGCCGTACCGCCAGGGCGAGTGCGGGTCGCCCTCCCTGTCGCTGAAGCGGTGGTGCTTGCGGTGGTCGGCGACCCAGCGCACCAGCGGGCCCTCCACGGCCAGGCTGCCGGCCACCGCCAGCGCGACCCGCAGCGCCGGCCGGGCCTTGAAGGAGCCGTGCGTGAAGTAGCGGTGGTAGCCGACCGTGATGCCGTGGCAGGCGACGAAGTACATCACCGTGGCGATGGCCAGGTCCGTCCAGCCGATCCCCCACCCCCAGGCCACCGGGACGGCGGCGAGCAGGGCGACGAAGGGGATGCCGATGAAGAGGGCCAGGGTGATCCGCTCGACCGGTCCCTGTTTCTCGCCGCCGAGGGTCGCGGAGACCTGGCTGGCGGGCGGCTCGGCCGCCCGGCTGGGTGCTGTGCCGGCCTGGATGGTCATGGTGGGCGTCCTCGGGTGAGGGAACGGTACCTACGTTTCCGTAACCTACGGCATCGTAGGTAGTGGCGCCCGGGAAGGGAAGACGTGTCGCAGGTGCGGTCCGCCGGTGATGGTGGATGCCGGGCGGCGCACCCCGTACGCTTAGGCCTGCGTTGCCCGCCGGCGTCTGCCGGTGCGCACCCGTGCACGGCATCCGTCCCGGATCGTCTAAGGGCAGGACAGCTGGTTTTGGTCCAGCTTATGGGGGTTCGAATCCTCCTCCGGGAGCACAGCGCACTGCCCTGCAGCGCCCGGCCGCCGCGCCGACCCTCCCTCAGAACTACCGAGGAGCCTCCCGCGTGAGTGCCAACAAGCCTGCTGCCGTCGTCGTGCTCGCTGCCGGCGGCGGCACCCGGATGAAGTCCAACCGGCTGCCCAAGGTGCTGCACGAGATCTGCGGACGCTCCCTGGTCGGCCACGCGGTCGCCGCGGCCCAGGAGCTGACGCCCGAGCACCTGGTGGTCGTGATCGGCCACCTGCGCGAGCTGGTCGCCGCCCACCTGGAGACGGCCGCCCCGGGCGTGCGCACCGCCGTCCAGGAGGAGCAGAACGGCACCGGCCACGCCGTGCGCACCGCGCTCGCCGCGCTCGCCGCGGACGGCGTCGAGCTGGACGGCACCGTGCTGGTCACCACCGGCGACGCGCCCCTGCTCACCGGCGCCACCCTGCAGGCCCTCGCGGACACCCACGCAGAGCAGGGCAACGGCGTCACCGTGCTGACCGCCGTGGTGCCCGACGCCACCGGCTACGGCCGCATCCTGCGCGACGCGGACGGCGCGGTCGCCGCGATCGTCGAGCACAAGGACGCCACCGACGCCCAGCGCGCGCTGAACGAGATCAACTCCGGTGTCTTCGCCTTCGACGCCAAGCTGCTCGCCGAGGCCCTGACCCGGCTGACCACCGACAACGTGCAGGGCGAGGAGTACCTCACCGACGCGCTGGAGATCCTGCGCACGGCCGGCCACCGGGTCGGCGCGGTGGTCGCGGCCGACCACCGCGACATCGTGGGCATCAACGACCGCGTCCAGCTCGCCGAGGCCCGCCGGATGCTCAACGACCGGCTGCTGGAGCGCGCCATGCGCGCCGGCGTCACCGTGGTCGACCCGGCCACCACCTGGTTCGACGTCCAGGTGACGTACGAGCCCGACGCGGTGGTGCTGCCCGGCACCCAGCTGCAGGGCGCCACCCACCTCGGCGAGGGCTGCGAGGTGGGCCCGAACACCACCGTCACCGACAGCGCGATCGGCGCCGGCGCCACTGTGAGCAACGCCACGGTGATCGAGGCCGAGGTCGGCGAGGGCGCCTCGGTGGGCCCGTACGCCTACCTGCGCCCGGGCGCGAAGCTGGCCCGCAAGGCCAAGGCCGGCACCTACGTGGAGATCAAGAACTCCGAGCTCGGCGAGGGCGCCAAGGTGCCGCACCTCTCCTACATCGGCGACGCCACCATCGGCGAGGGCACCAACGTGGGTGCGGCGTCCGTCACGGTGAACTACGACGGTGTGAACAAGCACCGCACGGTGATCGGGGCGCACTGCCGTACGGGCTCGGACAACATGTTCATCGCGCCGGTGACCGTCGGTGACGGCGCCTACACCGCGGCCGGCTCGGTCATCTACCAGGACGTCCCGGCCGGTTCGCTGGGCGTCGCCCGGGCGCAGCAGCGCAACGTCGCCGGCTGGGTGGCCCGCCGCCGCCCGGGTACGGCCTCGGCGCGGGCCGCGGAGGCCGCGGGGACGGCCGGGACCGAGGAGAACTGAGGCGACTTCCGAGGTCCGTGGGGGATCTTGGGATGTGGTCCCGGGGCGGACGCTTCGGCGCGGGGCGCGTAACCTGGAGTACATACGTGCGCCACTGGGCTAATCGTCCGCGTCTCGGCGTACCCCAAATCCCCCGCTGACCGACGGCCCGAGCGCTCGCCGCCCGGGTGCGCCGCAGCGGGTTCATGTGCGGCAGCAACGCGAGGAGACGGTGCAGTGAGCGGGATCACGACGTCGGGTGAGAAGAAGCTCAGGCTCTTCTCGGGCCGTGCCCACACCGAGCTGGCGGCGGAGGTGGCCAGCGAGCTGGGGACCGAGCTCGTCCCGACCAAGGCCCTGGACTTCGCCAACGGCGAGATCTACGTGCGCTTCCTGGACTCCGCGCGCGGCGCGGACTGTTTCGTGATCCAGAGCCACACGGCTCCGATCAACCAGTGGATCATGGAGCAGCTGATCATGATCGACGCCCTGAAGCGGGCGTCGGCGCGGAGCATCACGGCGATCCTGCCGTTCTACGGCTACGCCCGCCAGGACAAGAAGCACCTCGGCCGCGAGCCCATCTCGGCCCGTCTGATCGCCGACCTGCTGCGCACCGCGGGCGCCGACCGCCTGATGGCGGTTGACCTGCACACCGCGCAGATCCAGGGCTTCTTCGACGGCCCGGTGGACCACCTGTTCGCGCTGCCGATGCTCGCCGACTACGTGGGCGAGAAGGTCGACCGTTCGAAGCTGACGATCGTCTCTCCCGACGCCGGCCGGGTGAAGGTGGCCGACCAGTGGTGCGACCGTCTGGACGCCCCGCTGGCCATCATCCACAAGCGCCGCGACATGACCCAGGCCAACACCATCCTGTCCGCCGAGGTCGTCGGTGACGTCAAGGGCCGCGTCTGCGTCCTGGTCGACGACATGATCGACACCGCGGGCACCATCTGCGCCGCCGCCGACGCGCTCTTCGACAACGGCGCCGCCGACGTCATCGTCGCCGCCACCCACGGCGTGCTCTCCGGCCCCGCCGCCGACCGCCTCAAGAACTCCCGGGTCAGCGAGTTCGTCTTCACCAACACCCTGCCGACCCCGGCCCAGCTCCAGCTGGACAAGGTCACCACGCTCTCCATCGCCCCCTCGATCGCCGCCGCGATCAAGGAGGTCTTCGAGGACGGCTCGGTCACCAGCCTCTTCGAGGGCGTGCACTGACCGTCCCGCGGTGCGTTCGGCCCCCCCGCGTGGGGCGCGCGGGGGGCTGCCGAAACCGCACCCGCCCGCCGCCGGGGGGGGTGTGCCGCCCGGCCCACGGCCCGTGCTCGACCGGG